>CANEUT010000103.1 GCA_947441895.1 Rickettsiales bacterium
AACGCGCGAAAATTGTGGCCGAACGCTATGACCATTTGCTATGCCTGCTGCCGTTTGAGCCGCCTTATTTCACCGCCGAGAACCTGCCTACCAGCTTCATTGGCCACGAAATTGCCTGGTGGTGGAAGTCGCGGTCGCGTGGCGACAGCAATTCATTTTATAAAGCATTCCAGCTTGATTCTACCGCCCCTCTCCTCGCCGTTTTTCCGGGCAGTCGCAAAGGTGAGATTGATCGCCTATGGCCCAGCTTCCGCGAGGCGATTGAAACATTGCGCGTGAATATTCCCAATCTGCAAGTGGCCATTCAAGTGCCTGAAGTGCTGCTGCCGCGCATGCAGGCTGAAACAAAAAATTGGAGCGTGGCACCACTGCTCATCAGTAATGCGGACCATAAAAAAGATTTGTTTGCAGCAAGCACTGCGGCCCTTGCAAAATCGGGCACCATTGGGCTGGAATGTGCACTGGCTAGACTTCCCAGCATCATCGCTTACAAGGCCAACGCGCTAAGCGCCTTCCTGCTTCGGCGCATGATTAAAGTGAAATATGTGAACCTCGCCAATATTCTGGCCGATAAAATGGTGATCCCTGAACTGATTCAGGAAAATTGCACGGCAGAAAAAATGGTGGAAGCTTTGCAACCATTGCTGACCGATGAAACCGCCCGTAATGCGCAGCGCGTGGAGCTCACACGCATCGCCGAACAGCTTGGCACCGGTGATGCACAATCCCCCAGTGAAAAAGCTGCTGATATTTTGTTGGGGTTGGTGACGCAGAAATAATTTTCTGTCATTCTGAGGCGTAGCCGAAGAATCTCGTGCGCCTAATAGATCCTTCGCTTTGCTCAGGATGACAATATTTTCGTCACACCGACTTCAGCTGCGCCATGGCCGCATCATATTCAAACAGGCCCAGCAACAAGCGCAGCGCCTCGCCGCGCGCATTCAGCAAATCAGGATCGCGATGCAGAATTAGCTTCGCATCATCATGCGCAATGCGGATGAGATTCAGGTGATGCGACATATCCACCAGAATAAAATCCGGCAGTCCGGTTTGGCGCATGCCCAGCATGTCGCCCGCGCCGCGCAGCCGTAAATCTTCTTCGGCAATTAAAAATCCATCATTGGTTTGGCGCAGAATATTAAGGCGATCCTTCGCATTTTGCGAAAGCGTATCATGATAGAGCAGCACACAGCGCGAGGCTTTGTCGCTGCGCCCCACACGTCCACGCAGCTGGTGAAGCTGAGCCAAACCAAACCGCTCGGCATGTTCCACCACCATCACCGTGGCTTCGGGCACATTCACCCCCACCTCCACCACGGTGGTGGCCACCAGCAACTGCAGTTCGCCATGCGCATAGGCCTGCATCACTTTCTCGCGCTCGGGCAGCTTCATGCGCCCGTGCATGAGCCCCACTTTGCCGGGAAAACGCTCATTCAATTCTTTAAAGCGCTCTTCGGCGGCGGCCAAATCAAGCTTCATCACATTTTCGGCCGATTCATCCTGCGCCTCAATCAGCGGACATACCCAATAGGCTTTTTCGCCTGCTGCCAACACGCGCGACAGACCATCAATCACCTCATCCATGCGCCCGGCGGGCACGGCCAGCGTGTTGATTTCTTTGCGGCCCGGCGGACGTTCCGTGAGGGCGGAAATTTCCATATCGCCATAAAATGTCATGCATAAACTGCGGGGAATGGGCGTGGCTGTCATTTGCAGCAAATGCGGTGCGCGGCCCTTACCCGCCAATTTCATGCGTTGCCCCACACCAAACCGGTGCTGCTCATCCACCACCATCAGTCCCAGCGCTTTGAATTCAACATTGTCTTGAAATAGCGCGTGGGTGCCCACCACCATATCCACCTCGCCCGCTGCCATTTGCGCGCGCATCGCTTCCTGCGCGGGCTTTTTCATTTTGCCCGAGAGCAGCGCAATGCGCATGCCCAGCACATCGGCCAGTGGTTGAAGCGTCTCCATATGTTGCCGCGCCAGCAAATCCGTCGGTGCCATAAGACACGCCTGCAAACCACTGCCCACCGCTTGCGCCATGGCTGCAAAGGCAAGAATGGTTTTGCCGCTGCCCACATCACCCTGCAGCAGCCGCACCATGCGAGTGCCCGCGCCCATGTCAGCGCGAATATCAGCCAGAATATTTTCCTGCCCCTGCGTGAGGGTGAAGGGCAGCGCACTGCGCCATTTTTTTTCCAGCGCTGCGTCAAACCGGATGGGATAGGATTTTTGCCGCTGCTCCATGCGCCGCGCCAACGCCAGCGCCAGCTGATTCGCCAGCAATTCATCATACGCCAGCCGCATGCGCGGCGGCGCAGCGGGGGTGATGTCGGCCTCGGTGGAGGGATGATGGAGTGTATGCAGCGCTTGCGTGAGCGATGGCAGTTGATGTTCCTGCATAAACGCGGCATCCAGCCATTCCGGCAGCGGCCGCACCGTTGCCAATGCCTGCGCCATGGCCTTTTGCACCATGCGCTGCGAGAGGCCAGCAGTGAGTGGATAAAGCGGCGCAAGCCGAAGCACTTCGGACGCTTTTTCGGGTGCGGCCATCACATCGGGGTGGGCCATGGTGGGGGTTCCATCATACCACTCCACCGCACCGCAAATAATGCGCTTGCTGCCCACCGGCAGTTGCCGCGCCAGATAATCATTCTTCACGTGGAAGAAGGTCAGCATCATCATGCCGGTATCGTCATACGCCACCACACGATAAGGAATGCGCCGGCGAATATTGGGCGGTGCCACATGTTCGGTAATGGTTACTTCCACCGTGGCATAGCTTCCCGCCTCAAGCGCGCTGATGAGCGTGACACGCCGGCGATCAACCAATCCACTCGGCAAATGGAATAATAAATCGCGCAAAATTGGGTCGCGCGTGGCGACTTCCTCCACCGCACGGGTGGGACGCAGCAGTTTGGCTAAAAAAGCGGTGGATGCCGGGCCGATGAATTTAAGCGCCGTCACCGCAGTGAACCAGGGATAAAGCGCCGATGCGCGCATGTTAGGCGCCTAGCTCAATGAGGCCATTACGCTCATCGACGCTGACATTGGCAATCGCAGCCTCGCACCGTGCCAGCAGGCTGTCGCCACGCTGCTGATCGAGCATGTCGAAGCTGATGCTGGTAGTGACCGAAAAATCGGACTTACCACCAAACTCAATGCGGTGATTACGAATGCTCCACCGCAAGCGATTAAGCACCACGCGGGTCGATTCACGGCTCATATCAAACAGAAGCAGCCCCAACGTGTGATCAGAAAGACCAAAAATCATATCTTCGGTACGGAACATGGATCGGCAGCAATTAGCCACATGCTGAAGTAGCTGCACACACCCCTGTGCGCCATAAAGTGCGAGGCTTTTTTCGTGACGATCGAGCCGGATAACGGCGAAGCCAACTGCCAAGTCACTTTCCGACAGATAGTTTTGAAGCAGTGGCAAAAAATCTTCGGCCGTAGAACGCGATACCAGGCCGGTTGCCGAATCAAGTTGTTTGCGTCCATCCAAATTCAGTTTTAAAAAATCATGAATTTTTTGACTGGCTAACACATCGCGATCATTAGGGATAACAATTTGAAACCGCGCATGCGGCCCATCCGACATTAAGCGCGAAGTGGCGAACACCACGGGAATTTCCTCACCCGAACGATGCCGCAGGCGAATGTCGCGTTGACGCGACAAAAAATCACCCAAATCGGGGGCGTCTTGTTCAAATTCCAAATCATCCGCCAAATTTTCAGCCAGGCGCGAACCCAAAATCACTTCCAGCTTGCGGCCCAGCAATTCTTCTGACGAATAACCCAAAAGCTTAGCAGCCGCGCTGCTTATTTCAGAAATCACAATCGATTGATCATCATTATTCTGCTGCACCAGCAGTCGCGCTTCGCCGCTTCTGGCATCGGCCGCCGCCGCAGATGATTCTAAATCCGATAATGAGTCGGCCACACACACTCCAACGCTTGCGAATTTTAGTAATAGCACTATGTTGCCCCCACCACTTTAAGAGTCAAGCAGATGCTTAGGCACTGTTAACATATTCTAAGGAGATTGCGCCATGTTGTCTATTTGGCCGAAGAACAAAGAAAAATTTGAAGGCGTAGCGGAATCTACGTCGCAGAATTTTTCTGCCATTATTCGACCAAATAGACAATGGCCCTTACGGGTTGCGACAGAAATCGTCGCTCGCTTCGTTGAAGTGGCCTTATGTAGAATGGCTACATTGCAGCCACTTCGCCTAGCGAATCAACGATTTCTGTCAGCAACGCAACTTCTTAGAATATGTTAACAGTGCCTGCCACCAACATGAACCCACCTTTACCGCGCGAGCTGTGGCTTAAGCGCCTGACTTACCGTAGCTGGCATCGTGGCTGCAAAGAGACCGATCTGGTGCTTGGCACCTATTGCGCGCGCCATGTCGAGCAGCTGAGCGCGGCCGATTTGCATTTATTTGAAGCGTTTTTGGATGAAGACGACGCTGAAATTTGGGCATGGCTGACCGAAAAAACACCCTGCCCCAAAGCGGAATATGCACCGCTGCTGGCAACCTTGCGTGAGCTGAAAATCGCATAAATCATGGCGCTTGCACCCACATTTTTGGCCGCGCTTCAAAAAGCCAGCCACAGCCAGCTTTCCAGCATCCCCACTTCGGCGCAGGGCTGGGCGCTCACGCAGCTTTGGCAATCAACCGGCCAATCCATCATCCATGTGCTGCCCAGCGACAAAGAAGTGGCCGCCACGGCAGAATTATGCCGTTTTCTGGCGCCTGATGCTGAAATTCTTACCCTGCCCGCATGGGACACATTGCCCTATGACCGCGTAAGCCCCAGCGCCGCCATCACCGCCACACGCCTCAGCACGCTGGGACGGCTGGCCACGCGCGAGAACGCCGCGCCCTATATTCTGCTGACCACCGTAAACGCCGCCACGCAAAAATTGCCCCCGCGCGAAATGTTTCAAAGCGCACGGTTTGAAATTAAAAAAGGCAGCAGACTCAACCGCGAGGCGCTGTTCGCATTCCTCAGCAATAATGGCTACACGCGCGTTGGCAAGGTGATGGAAGCGGGTGAATTCGCCGTGCGCGGCTCGCTGATTGATTTGTTCCCTGCCGGAAGCGAAGAAGGTATTCGCATTGATTTGTTCGACGATGAGGTGGAATCGCTGAAGCGGTTCGACCCCCTCACCCAGTTGAGCGATGCGGTGGTTGAATCGCTCGAACTGCGCCCCGTTAGCGAAGTGCTGTTACAGCCCACCTCCATCGCCCTTTTCCGCACACGTTATTTGGAATTATTTGGCGCCGTAACGCGTGACGACCCGCTTTATGAAAGCGTAAGCGTTGCCCGTGTTTATGCCGGCATGGAACATTGGCTGCCGCTGTTTTATGAACGGTTAGACACGCTGGCCGATTATACGCCGGGCGCCATTTTCAGCACCGATGCCCGCGTGTCTGATTTGCAGCGCGAGCGCGATGAAGCCGTGGCCGATTATTACAACGCACGCAAAATGCATCAGCAGAAAGATACGCTGCCCTATAACCCTGTGCCGCCCGAACAATTATTTTTAAACGCTGATCGTTTCAACCATCTGTGGCGCGAGCGCATTCGCGTGAGCATGACGCAATTCGCGGTCGATGGCGGGAATGATTTTGGCCTGCGCCCCAGCCCCCAACTGCACAGTTTGCGCCACGCCGAAGGCGGCCACGCGCGCGACACGATTTTGCAATTTTTAGCTGAAGCAAAAACGCCGGTCACCCTCGCCGCCAATTCAATCGGCAGTGCCGACCGTATTCAAAAAATGCTTGGTAATGTCATTCTGAGTGAAGCGAAGAATCTGAAAATGGCTTTAGATCCTTCGGCTTCGCCTCAGGATGACAAAGAAAATCACTTTATCACTGTGCTCCCAATCGAAACCGGTTTCATTGCGCCCGATATTGCCATCATCACCGAGCAGGACATGTTCGGTGAGCGCATCA
>CANEUT010000104.1 GCA_947441895.1 Rickettsiales bacterium
TCATTATCTTCCGCGTCGTGGATGTTCTCGGCAATACGGTTTAATTGATAAAGCTCACCCGCCAATGCCGAACAAATCGCCGCTTTGCTTTTATCACCCCATTTCGCCACATCACGTGCGGCGGTGGCCGTATTATCATGAATATGGGTTTTAAGTTGATGCTCGGTAATAAATCCACGGCATTGCAGCAGCCCTTGGTGGTGTGAATACACATCTTGCACATCGGCAAGCGTTGCGCCTACTACCCCATATAAATGATGCTCGATTTTCTGAATATGCTCGGCAACGATAGAAAGATTGGTGCGCGGCAGCAGATTATGAATCTCGGCCACACGCCCCGCCTGGCTATTCTCAATGGGAATCATGGCATATTTCGCTTTGCCCTCAGCAACGGCGGCAAACACCTCTTCAAACGAATTCAGCGGCAATGTCGTCATGTAGGGGTAATTCTGGCGGCATGCCAAATCGGCATTGGCCCCTTCCACCCCCATAAAAGCGATTGCGTGATCTGCGTCGATACTACTAGACATTACGGCTCCTCATCCCTACATAGATTGGCGTATTTCCTAAGGTTAAAGCGCGCTTAGCGCAAGAGATAGATAGACATTATGGCCAGCATTGAAAAATTAGTTGCCCCCGCACCCACATGGAATGTGGATTCCTGGCGCACCAAGCCCATTAAACAGCAACCGGCATACCCGCATGCGGATGCCGTGAGCAAAGCCGAACGTGATTTAAGTGGCCTGCCGCCACTGGTTTCACCCGAAGAAATTCGCCAGCTGAAAAAAGAACTCAGCCAAGCGTCTATGGGCAAAGCATTCCTGCTGCAAGGTGGTGATTGCGCTGAAAGCTTTGCCGAATTCAACGAAGTGAATTTGCGCAACTTCTTCCGCGTACTCATTCAAATGACCATCGGCCTTATGTATGGCGCCGGCTCACCGGTGGTAAAAGTAGGCCGCATTGCTGGCCAGTTCGCTAAGCCGCGTTCCGACGCAATGGAAAAAATAAACGGGATTGAACTACCAAGCTATCGTGGCGACATGGTCAATGGCATGGAGTTCGAGGCCGAGGCCCGTATGCCCGACCCCGAGCGTTTGGTGCAAGCCTATTATCAATCCGCCGCCACGTTGAACTTTTTGCGCTCCCTCGCCCGTTCAGGTTACGCCGCATTGCCACGCGTCGCCAAATGGAACATGGATTTTGTTGCCGGTTCGCCGCAAGGGCGTCACTTCAACCAAATCGTGGAACGTATCAATGATTGCCTCAGCTTCATTGGCGCCACTGGCTTGAATTTAGATTCGATGGAAGAACTTTCCGAAGCGCGTTTTTATACCAGCCATGAATCGCTGCTTTTGAATTACGACGCATGCCTCACGCGCCGCGATAACGATACCGGACAATTTTATGTTGGCTCGGCCCACATGCTGTGGATTGGTGATCGCACCCGCAACCCCGATGATGCGCATGTGGAATTTCTGCGTGGCGTGGTGAATCCCATCGGCTGCAAAGTTGGCCCCAGCATGACGAAAGAAGATTTGATTCGTCTGTGTGATATTTTAAATCCGCAAAACGAACCGGGCCGCCTCACCCTTATTTCGCGCATGGGCCACATGAAGGTGGAAGAGTTTTTACCACCGCTGGTGCGACTGCTGAAAGAAGAAGGCCGCCACGTGGTGTGGAGCTGCGACCCCATGCACGGTAACACCATCAAAGCACCCGGCGGATATAAGACACGTAAGTTCACCGACATTCTGGGTGAGGTGCGCAAGTTCTTCGCCATTCACCACGCCGAAGGAACACACGGCAGCGGTGTGCATTTCGAAATGACCGGACAAGACGTGACGGAATGCTTGGGTGGCGCACAAGCAATTTCCGAATTGGATTTGAGCAATCGCTATCACACGCATTGTGATCCGCGACTCAACGCATCGCAATCACTCGAGCTCGCATTTTTAATTGCAGAACTTTTGAAGAAACAAAATTAGCCGCACAAAAATTTTGTGCGCATCATCTTCATTCTTTTTTAATTTTTGTTGGTTATGTTCTGTTGAAGCGAGCGATCGCTGCAACGATTGTTGCGTCATTGCAACAAATTTATTTACTACTTAAAAAAATAATATTGTTTACACGAATTACTTCGCACAACTCTAGCACATCAAAGTCAATTATGAGTAACTGAGGTTGTTGTTAACTTTTTTTATGGAGACTATCATGGCTGTAGCCAAAAAGACTGCAAAGAAGACCGTAGCTAAAAAACCTGCTGCTAAAAAAGCAGTAGCAAAGAAACCAGCTGCTAAGAAAACCGTTGCTAAAAAAGCTGCAACGAAAGTTGTTAAATCAGCTGCTAAAAAGCCAGCTGCTAAAAAACCTGCTGCTAAAAAAGTAGCAAAGAAGAAGTAGTTTCTTCTGAACTAGATGAAAGGGCCGCTTTTTAGCGGCCCTTTTTTTATTTGGGCACTTCAAAGTCCTTCGGCTTCGCCTCAGTGTACTTTGAAGTGAAACCATTGACTAAGCTTTGCCCGGAGCAAGTCCGTGCAAAGCTTAGCAGCATTAGAAAAAAGGCCGCGAATTGCTTCGCGGCCTTTCTATTTTAAACTTCAAAGCTGAAGCGAAACGACGTTTTGGCTCGAAAATATTATTTATATAAATGTCTCGCCTCTCTCCGCTTCGCTCTGGGTCGCGAAAGCTTTGGCAACCATTCCGCACGAAAGTACACCGAACGGAGTGAGGAACTTTGAAGTGAGTTAAGCGAGCTGGGCGAGCCAGCCATGAGCCAGCGAGAGCTGCGTGAGGAGTTGATCAGCAGATCAACTCCTCACAAACAATACTCTATGCCTCTTGAGCTTCGCCGCCACGTTTGCGACGCATCGACTTGCCAGCCATTTCGTATTCATCCGAAAGGTCGGCACCGGTTTCCTGATCGACCACTTTCATGGAGAGGCGAACCTTGCCACGGCCATCGATCTCAAGCACTTTTACTTTCACTTTGTCACCTTCGTTGATCACGTCGGTCACCTGGTTGACGCGGTGGTCAGCCATTTCCGAAATATGGACCAGACCATCAAGGCCGCCAAGGAAGTTGACGAACGCACCGAAATCAACAATGCGCACCACTTTACCTTCGTAGATCTTACCGATCTCTGGCACCGCGGTGATGCCTTCAATCCACTTTTGGGCTGCTTCCGCAGCTTCGCCGGTGGTTGCGAAAATATTGATGGTACCATCTTCACCGATATCGATTTTGGTGCCGGTGGTTTCGGTAATCTCACGAATCACTTTACCGCCGGATCCGATAACCTCACGAATCTTATCGACCGGAATTTTGATGGTGGTGATGCGTGGCGCGTTGTCCGACAATTCACCCGGCGCGGTGAGCGCTTTGCTCATTTCGCCCAGAATGTGAATACGGCCAGCTTTCGCCTGGTTGAGCGCCACCTTCATAATCTCTTCGGTGATGCCGTTGATTTTGATATCCATCTGCAGCGCGGTCACGCCATTGGTGGTACCAGCCACTTTGAAATCCATGTCACCGAGGTGATCTTCATCACCCATAATGTCCGAAAGCACGGTGTAATCCGTTCCTTCCAGCACCAGACCCATGGCGATACCCGCAACCGGGCTCAGCAATGGAACGCCGGCATCCATCATTGAAAGCGATGCACCGCAAACGGAAGCCATCGATGACGAACCGTTCGATTCGGTAATTTCCGACACTACGCGAATGGTGTAGGGGAACGAATCTTTCGCAGGCAGCATGGGGCGAACCGAACGCCAAGCCAGTTTACCGTGACCAATTTCACGACGGCCAGGCGCACGCATTGGGCCAGCTTCACCGACCGAGTAAGGAGGGAAGTTGTAATGCAGCATGAAATGCTCGTCATACGAACCTTCCAGCGCGTCGATGAGCTGTTCGTCTTGCGAGGTGCCCAGCGTGGTAACCACCAGCGCCTGCGTTTCACCGCGGGTGAACAAGGCCGAACCGTGGGTGCGTGGCAGAACGCCAACTTCACAGGTGATTGGGCGAACTTGCTCGGGGTTACGACCATCGATACGCATTTTGTCTTTCGCAATCGCGGTACGAACGATGTCTTGCTCGACCTTTTTCAGAATCGAACCGATCAGCTTCTCGGATGGGCCACCTTCCACAACGAATTTCTCTTTCGCTGCTTTTTTGGCTTCGCCGATGGCTTTCACGCGTTCTTGTTTGTTGGTGATGCCGTAAGCAGCACGCAATGCAGCGCCTGCCACTTCTTTCACGCCAGCAACAATGTCAGCAGGGAATTCAGCTGCCACGAAATCCCATGGTTCTTTCGCCGATTCTTCCGCCAGCGCGATGATCATATCCATCACCGGTTGGAAGGCACGGTGACCGAACATCACTGCATCCAGCATCTGGGTTTCGCTCAGTTCTTTGGCTTGCGATTCAACCATCAGCACCGAGGTACGGGTACCCGCAACAATGAGGTCGAGGTCGCTTGCTTCCAGCTGCGATTTGGTTGGGTTGAGCACGAATTGGCCATCAATAAAGCCAACTTTTGCCGCACCCACAGGGCCCATGAATGGCACGCCCGAAATAGCGAGCGCAGCCGAGGTACCAATGAGGGCTGGAATGTCGGAATCGGTTTCCAGATCATGGCTAAGCACAGTGCACACCACTTGCACTTCGTTATAGAAGCCTTCTGGGAACAGCGGACGGATGGGGCGATCGATCAGGCGCGAAACAAGCGTTTCTTTTTCGCTGGCGCGGCCTTCGCGTTTGAAGAAGCCACCGGGAATTTTACCGGCTGCATAGGTTTTCTCAGCGTAGTTCACGGTGAGTGGGAAGAAGTCGATATCGGGCTTGGCAGCTTTTGCGGCGGTAACAGCAACGAGCACAACAGTCTCGCCATACGTTACCAGAACAGCGCCATCGGCCTGACGGGCAATGCGCCCGGTTTCAAGGGTGAGTGGGCGACCGCCCCATTCCATCGTCTTTTTAACAACATTAAACATTTTAGTTCCTTTCTTTCCCCCATCCAAGCGAGTTGCCCCTATGACAATCCGCGACCGCAAAATTTATATCTCTATCCGTTCCGCGATTCCTTCAGGCGGGAGCCTGTTGTGCGTAATCCGACACGAACATTCCACTACGCACACGGTGGGTGTTCGTTCATGACGAATCGCCCTGCCGGAGTGAACCAACAGGGCGATGATATTACTTACGGATACCCAGTTTGGCGATCAGCGAGCTATAGCGCTTCACATCTTTGCCCTTCAGGTAATCCAGCAGGCTACGACGCGAGCTTACCATTTTCAGCAGACCACGACGCGAGTGGTGATCTTTCTGGTGAGTACGGAAGTGCTCGGTCAGGTTGTTGATACGTTCGGTGAGGATCGCGATTTGCACTTCGGGCGAACCAGTGTCACCTTTGCCGGTGGCGTTTTCTTGAATCAGCGCGGTTTTGCGCTCAGCAGTTACAGTCATAATACTCTCTCACGACATCGGGTTAGGTATTCAGCATGCGCACGGTAATCACCTGATTCCCTTCCACCCGCACCAATGCCTCCAATTGTCCCTCGAAAAGCGCCGCCATCAGCGGAGCATCGGGGGTTGGGGTGGTCAACAAAGCGCGTTGACCATGGCGCAGCTGTTGCAGCTGCTCGCCACTCAGTGCCAGTGCCGGGATGTCGTCCAGCGCGGTATGAAGTGGCATCAGCCCAAAGGCATGGCCTTCAAGCGGTGCCGCCTTATGCACCGATTCCTCTAAAAAATCTAGCGAAATCGCGTTCTGGTCAGTAAAGCCCCCCACCGCCGCGCGGTGCAGCCGCGAAATATAGCCTTCCGAGCCAAGTTTCTGGGCAATATCGCGCCCCAGACTGCGAATATAGGTGCCTTTGCTGACCACGGCGCGAAATTCAGCCGTGTTGGGGGAAGTAAACCCTAAAAATTCGAGTGCATGAATGGTCACCAGCCGCGGCTGAA
>CANEUT010000105.1 GCA_947441895.1 Rickettsiales bacterium
ACGTGAGGCCACTTCGGTGCCAAGGGTGGCCGCCACATCGGCCCGCACTAGTTCAGCGCGGGTTTTAACGTCGAACAAGGGTTCTTTCGCCGAATCAAGCGCCACACCAATGACCAGTTGATCGACCACGCTGAGGCCACGACGGATAATATCCATGTGGCCGAAGGTGATGGGGTCGAACGTGCCGGGGTAAATTCCAATGCGCATGTGGTTATTGGGGCAAGGTGGAAGGAAAAGTCAAGCAGGCTAGTGCCTAATGACCTCAGGCTGCTTCTGTTCGCCAAGCCATGTCGAAACTTCGCCACAAAAAGCATCTTTTGATGCTTCGAGCCTCTTGAGTGATTCAAGCGCTTGATCGGCGACATCAGGAATGGATGCGCGGTTTGCTTCGATGGCAGCGCGCAAACGTGCGAACTCATCTTGGCGAGCATCGATTTTACGCAAGAACGCTTCCAAATTAGCCCCCGGATCGCGGCCGTGGCGCTGGCATGTATCAATGGCATTACCTACCGAGCTGATGGCATTGCTGAAATAGTCACAAAACCAGCTATAGTCGTTGTATGCGTCGTGGTCTGGCATATTGTCGCGCTTAAGCTTTGGCCAGCCAGTGACTTTACCACCAAGCAAATCCTGCAGCTCCTTTAATTGCGTGGTGCAATTTTTGTAAGCAGATGCCACCGGCCCCAACGCGCTTACGCGTTGAGAGTCTAGCGATTCTGTTCCTGAAACAATGGTACCCATGATGGCCCGTTTTACGTTTTGGCTGCGGTTGCACCGCGTTGTGCCAACGCGCTGACAAGCGTTACATTATCCACGGTTGGTGCGGCGGCATTTTCACTAAGGTTCATTTCTTGCACCAGCCCCACCATGCCCTCATCAAAACTTTTGAGCTGCCCCAACAAGGTGCTTTTGGCATCTTCAGAGAGTGCTGGAGGCGTGAGTTTCTGAACATGCTGTTGCAGCGCCTCGCTTACATTCGCATAGCGTAGAAGTTTTTGCTCAAGTTCCTTCATGTTGGCAGGCTGATATTCTTCGGCCATCATCATAAAAAGCTGTAAAACATTAGGAGCCACATCAACAAACTGATGCGCCACACCTTGATTGCCATGAGAAAATTTACCGGGGATGTTTTCAAGCGCTACAATTGCCGGTTCCATTTCTTTGTATGCAGTGGTCAGCTTTGCTGAAAGCTTTTCCCACTCTGCCGTGCGAGTATTTTGAATGTAGGTATTATCGCTCATAATGACACCCTATCACACGCATGTGACAGATGCGTTACAAACCGCTAAAAAAATGCGATTGTCGTCGTATTGGCAGTATATTCAGTCTGGTTCGGATTATTCTGCTGCATTCTCGGCAGCAGGTTCATCGCCAACACCAGTGTCATCGCCCGCATCTTCCTGCACCAAATCACCTTTGATGCGCACGGCGGAAATCACCTGTTCTTTACCATCGGTGCGGAAGGTGATGACGCCTTGGCTGGTGCGGCCGCAAATACGGATGTCTTCCACGGCTGTGCGAATGAGCGTGCCTTTGTTGGTCATCAGCATAATCTGGTCGCCCGCTTCCACGGGGAAGCTGCTAATGACCTTGCCATTCTTTTTGCTGATGCCCATGCCGGTAACACCCGAACCGCCACGACCCGTGACGCGATATTCAAACGCGCTGGAGCGTTTGCCATAACCGTTTTCGGTAATGGTGAGCAGCATCTCTTCGGCGGCGGCCATTTCAGCGATTTTTTCTTCGGTCAGCGTAATGCCGGTGAGATCAATCGCCTCGCCTTCGTTTTCTTCCTGACCGCTGGCACGGCGACGGGCGCTGGCCACTTTGGCATATTGCTCGCGCTCTTCCGCCGTGGCGCGAATGCCGTGAAGGATGGACAGGCTGACCACGCGGTCACCCTCGGCCAGTTTCATGCCGCGCACACCATCAGAGGTGCGGGATTTGAACACGCGCACCGCATCAACCGGAAAGCGCATGGCTTTACCATCATAGCTGGCGAGCAGCACATGGTCTTCTTCGTTACAGGTTTTCACGCCAATCAGCTTATCGCCTTCATCCAGACGAATGGCGATTTTACCGTTGCTCTGCACCGATTTGAAATCGCTGAGGTCATTCCGGCGAACGTTACCCTGCGCGGTGGCGAAGAAGATGTTCAGCTTGTCCCAATCTTCCTCGTTCTCAGGCAGTGGCATGAAGGTTTCAATCGTCTCGCCAGCTTTCAGCGGGAAGATGTTGACCAGCGCCTTACCGCGTGCCTGCGGGGTTGAAAGCGGCAGGCGGTATACTTTGAGTTTATAGACCTGGCCGGTGGAGCTGAAGAACAGCACCGGCGTGTGGGTGCTGGTGACGAACAGCTCGGTCGTTGCGTCTTCATCGCGCAGGTCGATGCCGCTGCGGCCTTTGCCGCCGCGTTTTTGCGCGCGATAGGTAGCCAGCGGCACGCGCTTGATGTAACCGCCCGCCGTTACCATCACCACCATCTCTTCGCGTTGGATGAGGGTTTCGATATCGACTTCAAATTCGGAATCTTGAATTTCGGTGCGGCGTGGCACGGCGAATTGCTGACGCACTTCCACCAACTCCTGACGCATGAGGGCATAGAGTTTTTCGCGGCTGCCCAGAATGGCGAGGCCTTCTTTAATTTCCACGGCGAGGCCGTTTAATTCATCATCAATTTTGCCGCGCTCAAGGCCGGTGAGGCGTTGCAAACGCAGTTCCAGAATGGCTTTGGCCTGCGCTTCAGTGAAGCGAATTTTGTCGCCACTCAGAATATTGCCGGAATCTTCCACCAGCTCCAGCAGCGCCACCACATCGGCGGCTTTCCACTCGCGGCGCATCAGCTCGTCTTTCGCGATATGCGGATCAGCTGACCCGCGAATCACCGCAATCACCTCATCAATATTCGCCACGGCAATGGCGAGGCCAATTAACACATGGGCGCGATCACGCGCGCGGGTGAGCAGGAATTGGGTGCGGCGGGCAATCACTTCTTCGCGGAAGCTAATGAAGGCGGTGAGCACTTTTTTCAGGTTCAGCAGTTCTGGGCGACCCTGATTGAGCGCCAGCATGTTGACGCCAAAGCTGGTTTGCAGCGGCGTGAATTGGAAGAGCTGGTTAAGCACCACTTCGCCCATGGCATCTTTTTTAATTTCAATCACCACGCGCACGCCCGATTTATCGGACTCATCGCGCAGGTCAGAAATGCCTTCGATTTTCTTTTCTTTCACCAGCTCGGCGATGCGCTCGATCATGCGCGCTTTGTTCACCTGATACGGCACTTCATGCACGATGATTTTCTCGCGGCCTTTGCTATCGACCTCGATCTCGGTTTTGCCGCGCATGACCACCGAACCACGGCCCGTGGTGAGCGCCGAAACCGAACCGCTGCGGCCCAGAATAATGCCGCCGGTGGGGAAATCAGGCCCGGGGCACACCACCATTAAATCTTCCAGCGTGGCGTCGGGGTTATCGATCAGCATGCAGGTTGCATCAACCACTTCGCCAAGGTTATGGGGCGGAATGTTGGTGGCCATGCCCACCGCAATGCCGCTGGTGCCGTTGACCAGCAGGTTGGGGAAACGTGCGGGCAGCACGGTGGGTTCTTTTTCCGCACCGTCATAGTTTTCCTGGTAATCGACCGTGTCGTATTCAATATCGTTCAGCAGCGCGTGGGCGGCTTTGGCAAGGCGCGATTCGGTGTAACGCATGGCGGCCGCATTATCGCCATCCATCGACCCGAAGTTACCCTGACCATCGACCAGCATAAGGCTCATGCTGAAGGGCTGGGCCATGCGCACCAACGCATCATAAATCGCCGAATCGCCGTGGGGGTGATATTTACCCATCACGTCACCCACAATACGGGCCGATTTTTTGTAGGGCTTGTTTGACTCAACGCCCAGTTCCAGCATGCCGAACAGAATGCGGCGATGCACTGGCTTCAAGCCATCGCGCACATCAGGGATTGCGCGACTAACAATCACGCTCATGGCGTAATCGAGGTAGCTTTTGCGCATTTCCTCTTCGATGGAGATGGGAAGAATTTCTGCTGTCATACCGGCCATGGGACTTCTCAGTAGTTCGTTGTTTTTTGTCATTCCCGCGAAAGCGGGAATCTTGAAGCATCACGCCCGACACCTTAGATTCCCGATGAAGCAGCGTTGCCAACGCCAAGGCGTTGGACGCCGCTAACTCGGGAATGACAATTCTGAGAGTGTTTCTACCCCACTACCCCCACGAAACAAACCGCTACGCCGCATTTATCCACAATGTGACGCAGGTTTTTAGGCGGCTTGCTGCGATTTGGCGTTGAGCAACTCGTTTTGCAGCAGTTGGGTGAACGCCGGATCAAGCTTCAGCGCATCGGCCAACTGCGTCAGATAGGCCTGTTCGGCCGCGCATTGACTGTCGCAGACCAACACCGCCGCCAGATAAACTTCTGCCGACTCTTCCGGTGTTTTGGCACCGGCAGCAATTTCTTGTACATTTTGCGGATTGGCCAGTTCCTGCAGCAGGAAGGTTTTTTCATTGGCATCGAGTCCATTGGCTTCCAAATGGCCCAAAATACGCTTGGTTTCATCGGCATCGACATGGCCATCAGCCTTGGCGGCACCAATCATAGCGCGGATAACCGAGAGTGAAAGCTCGGGCGCTTGCGTGGGGGTATAAGCAATCGCCGCCTGCGACTGCGCGGCCTGCTGCTGTTGGGCATTGGCGATGAGTGATTTGAAATTACCCGCGAGCGATTTGCCCTGCGCCACCATATCGCCCGCGCCTTGCTTCACGGCGCCGGTGAGGCTGAGGGGTTGGCCCGCTTCTTTGCTTTGCTGATAGGCGCCATAGGATTTATAGGCCAGCGTGCCAAGCAGCGCCAGGCCGCCCAGTTTGGCCGCGCCTTCCAGCGTATCTTTTCCCACCAGTTGGCTGGCGAGGCCACCCGCAAGCAGACCACCGGCAAATTCTTTGGTGGCAATGCCACCCAGCATTTTACCAACCAAACCGTTGGCGTTCACGTTGGCAAGCAAGGCTTTAGGGTCGAACATGGGATGCTCCGTAAATAGGTTGACGCCGTGGATGTAGGATTGGCTTTGCCCGAATGCAAGCATAGTGCAGCACTATTTTTATTACTCACCGATAAAGCGCATTTGTATGAATTAAACGCTGAGGGCGAAAACATCACGCCGTAAACGTGGCAAACTTTCATTTGTCGCGGTAAGTGGTGAGGCTGACAAGGCTGCGCGCGCCTGAGCAGCGACCTGCGGCGGAATAGCGACCTGCGGCGGAATAGCGACCTGCGGCGGAATAGCGGCGGATTGCGTGGGCGTTGTGGGCGAAGTGGGCGCGGCGGCCGCCGGTTGCGATGACGCAGTGGGCGTTGGAGCTGTTGACGTTACTGCCTCGGCCGCTTCGGCAGGTTCGCTGCGCGAACCAAACAGGGCAGAGAAAATGGCCAGAATGATGGCAAGTAGCCCATTTGTTTGTTCGGGTGCATCGGCGCTTACGGCCAAGCGGCGATTGCGCTGCTCGTCTGTTTCTTCCTCGGCCGCGGGCGCGGGCGATGGTGCGCCGACGCTTCCCAGCGCGGTAAGTGCCGCCGCACGCAATTGCGATGATTTGCCGTGAATCTCACCGCCCGCAATGCTGTTGGCAACGGCAATGGTTTCTTCGGCAAAGGTTGCACCGGTTTCGCGGGCAATATGGCGCAATGTTTGGTTGGTTGCGGGCGTGATGCCTGCCAAATGGGCATAGGGCCCGCCATTGCTAAAATCCTCACGCAGGCCAGCAATCACCACCCGTGTGCCACGCTCGTTCAGATCACGAATCCACCGGGTCAATTTCTCACGATCGGCAGCATTGATGCCGCCGTTATAGCCGGCGCTGATGACGGCAATGTCACCTTCC
>CANEUT010000106.1 GCA_947441895.1 Rickettsiales bacterium
AGTCACCGGATCTGTACAATTTAGGTGGCAAAGGCTCGACCTTGCCGGGTATGAATAAAGTTTCAGATATGATGAGCGGGCTGAAAGATACGATGAAAAATGCCGTTGGGGTGGGGACGCGCCGATGAGCATGAAAAATCGTACATTGCTTCTTCCCATGATCATGGCGGCGCTGGTGTTTTTCTTTTGTGCGCCGGCACAAGAATCATTGCGACTGCATGCGGCCCAAGGTACTTCGTCTACCCCGCAAGGATCTCCGGCGAATAACAACTTGCAAACAACCGACGCGAATGGGGCGCGCATTAAGTGCGCCGATATACCCGAAGCCAAAGGCGGTGTTTTGTTGGGGCGCATTGTGCCTTGTCTTATTCGTACCATCGGAGACTCGACACAAAAATTCAGCGCCCAAATGATTCAGGCATTGAAGCCGCTATTTTATTCATTCCTGGTGTTTGTGGTGACTATGTTTGGGGTAAAAGTGTTGCAAGGCGGGCAAGATTTGCACCAACAGGCATTTGTACTGGTTCTAAAAATAACCTTGGTGCTGATGATACTCGACCAAATTCCCAAGACGCTCATACCCTCTATTTATGGCATTATGAGCGAATCGCAGGCCATTGTTACCACCGCCATTGGACCAGATAAATCCAGCTTCAACTGCGACATTAGCAAATACATGGATGAAAACACGCCGCTGATTTGGGCACAAATGGATTGTGTGCTGGGCAAGCTTTATGGGTTTACCACCGGCAGCGCAACAAAATCAGACCTGAATGGAGCCAAGTCGCACAATATGTTTCTGGCCGCCAGCATGATTGGTTTGGCCGGCGGGTTCTTCTTTAGCGGAACGCTTGGAATTACCCTTTTTCTGGCATGTATTGGGGTGCTGCTTTCGGTGTTTTTAATGGTGATGCGCGTCGCGCTTTCCTTTGTGAATAGCTATCTGCTTGTGTGCGTGCTTCTGATTATTGCGCCATTATTTTTGCCATTGGTTTTTATGCGCATTACCAACAACTATTTTGACAAATGGTGGCAGTCTATTCTGGGGGGCATGATTATGCCTGTATTGGTC
This sequence comes from Rickettsiales bacterium, assembly GCA_947441895.1. Classification (GTDB taxonomy): domain Bacteria; phylum Pseudomonadota; class Alphaproteobacteria; order Rickettsiales; family UBA3002; genus QFOX01. Next base: position 1,073 of record CANEUT010000106.1, read on the forward strand.
ACGGCTTACACCATGTTTGCGTTGCTGCTTTATGACAAAATGCTTTTTGCGCCTAAAGCGTTGGTGAATGAGTTGTTTAACTATGACTTGGTAAAAAAATCACAGAATCCGCCACAAGCCGTGTGCGGCCGCCCCGTCACAGGAAATTTGGATTGGGCAAGTAGTACGGGCCTGGCCGGCGGAGTGCTGCAAAGAATGCTCGATCCCATGACGCGTAATCTTACCACGCCCGAGCTTTCAGGTGCGAACAACACGTGTGCTTCGTTAAGAAGCCATGTTCTCGATATGGATAGGGCGGCTACGGAAGCCCGTGCGGTAAACCCCAATGCCCCCACCGCGGCAATTGATTTTATTAAGTTTATTTTTAACGACTGTTTGAAGTTAGTGATTCTGGCATTCCTTATTACGGAAGGCACAAAAACGGTGATGGCAAGCGTTAGGTTGCTGACAGGTACGCAGGCCACAGCGGGCTTGATGAATACAGACCCTGGCCTGCAGTCCCGTCTTGAAGCAGCAAAACAAGGGGCTATGCAAGCCATGGGACGTGCAGATGCCACCAATGCTGCTGGTCAAACTATTGTTGGTGGCGGTGCGGCAAAGAATTATACCGGTGCAGATTTCTTAGGCAGGCTTGGGCCAACGATGACCAATGCCATTCAACGTGGATTTAGCGATAGACAGTAAGGATGAGGGTGCCATGAGACACAGAATAAAAAATCTCCTGCCGGTCTGCCTTGTGGTGGTGGTCATGTGCATGATGACATGCGCCTCTGCCTACGCAGATCCTCCACCTGCAGCCCAACCTCCCGCTCTTCCACCTCAGGCGCAGGCGCTTGCCAATCAGTTTAACCAGCAAGCAGGTGCCAGTGATGTCTGTACCGATTTTAAAGGCGCGAAGGAAGAAATGAATAGCCAGAGCGGTGGGGTTACACCCGGCATGTTGGCCGATATTTATAACTTCATTAAAACCGTGGTGGGGCAGGCGACCGAGAAACTCTTTAAGGCATTTACCTCAAGCGCCAACTATCAGGCGGCAGTGGGCGCCGCACTGGTGTTAACGGTTATTTTCTTTGGGGTTGGGTTTACCATTGGGGTGGTGCAGGTGAGTTTTGGCCAGATTCTTACGCGGCTGGTTAAAATTGCTATTATTGGTGCGCTTATTTCACCCACTGGCTGGACATTCTTCAGCCAATATGTGGTGGCATTCTTTGCCGATGGAACCGATGATTTAATTAAAACAGTGATGGCGATTGGAACCGGTAGTGGCGCGCCACCGGCGGATGCCACACCCTTTTATCAGCTTGATAATATTGCCACGTTTATTTTGCAGCCACAGACCATCATCGCCATTTTGGGAACCGTGTTTGCCGGTGGCCCCTTCTCGTGGGCTATTGGTGGGCTGATGATGATGTGTATCTGGTCATTCTTTAAAATGATTGTGGGCGCGCTACAAACCTATGCGGTTTGCTATGTGGCTCGCGCCCTTATTCTGGGCGTGGCACCTATTTTCTTTGTGTTCCTTTTGTTTGAACGTACCAAAAGCCTTTTTACAGGCTGGGTGAACGCACTGGTGAACTTGTCGCTGCGGCCCATTCTACTTTTCACCTTCCTTTCCTTCTTCATTGTCATGATTAAATCCGCCGCGACGGATATGCTGGGTGTTGAACTATGCTGGAGCCAATTCAGCAGCTCGGTGCAGGGCACCACGAACAAGACATCGTTCTGGCGCTTTAAAGATCCGGCAACGGGCGCATTAATGACCGGCGAGATGTCGTGGCAGGGGCCGGTGGAATGTTTATTTACGGGCAAGCAAAGCGATGGTAAGCCGTGCCAGGAATTTCCTATCAATATTATTGATATTCTTAGCTTCCTGATTCTGGTGTATCTGGCGCAACGTTTTATTAGTGTCATCGAGAATATTTGTAGCGAACTATCAAATGCCTTTGTTTCTCTGCAAGGCGGTAGTAGTCTGAATACTTACCTGCAGCAGCAGAATAATAATATTACTCTCTCATCGGTAAATAAGCGGCCGTAGGGTTAGAGCACACACTAATGAACCAGAGAGGAATGCAATGAAACGAATAGTTACGCTGATGGCGATGAGTGCATTGTTGGCCGTGACGGCCTGCTCGTCTGAGAAAGTAGAAGTACTGAAAAGCCCCTGTGTTGGATTGGAGGGCAGCCCCTGCGGACCCAAGCGTCCGCTGAACGGTAACTTCAATCATGAAAGCATAGCGAAGCCACAGCTGAAGGCCTAAAATCCGCGGCCACCTTTATTGGGCGGCACCGGTTGTGGGGCAGCTAACTGCTGTTCACGTGATTTATCGGTAACCGTTGGAGTGGTTGGTGGGCGAGGGGCTGCAGGGGGTTGTTGCCCGGTTCGCGCCGCCATTGTTTTATCGTAGGCCTGACGTCCGGTGGTGACGGGCGCGTTGGTTAGCCCCGTGGTGGAAACGGAAGCCTTCATTTTATTTAGCTGTTGCAAATTCACCTGACGCAGCGCTTGCTGCAATTGCACATCATGGGCCTGATGCTCTTCGGCATCGTGCGCGCTACGCAGGGATGCATTGCGGTTTGCAGTGAGCGCTGCTTGCTGGCGCTGTGCCGCCGTTTGCGCGATGGCTGGCGCCGTGCTGGTGTTGGCGGTTTGCTGCGTTTGTTGCTGACGCTGACCCGTGCGTGCTTGCTGCACGGCTTGGCGGCCCGTGGTGGGTCGTTGTGGTGTGGTGCTGGTGCCTGAAGCCCTATCGCGCGCAGCATTCTGGCTTTGAATGCGTGCCGCCTGTGCTTGCGCTGCCATTTCTTCGGCGGCCATAATCTCGGCATTACGTTTGCCCGCACCATCACGGATGCTGCCGGTTTCGCCGCCCAGCTGGGTGGACATGCCCGCCGTGGGCGCTGCACCCATATAGGTGCCCAGTTCGTTACCAGCGCTGTGGCCCACTTTGGCACCGGGCACCGACATTGCCTGCGTACGATTTAAAATGGTCATGATGCCGTTATCGATGGTCTCGAGCAGGCTGCCAAATGTGGCGGTGTTGGCGGGAACATAGTTGGGGGGAAGTCGCGAAAGCTGTTCTTGCAATTGTGATGCACGGGGGGCATTGCCGGCGGCGAGGGCCATGTTAAGCGCTTCGCGTTTGGCCAAGTAACCCAATTGGCCAATCGCCTGTGTGGCGGCCGCAATGGATGGGTGCTGCATGATGCTGGCGTCGATGCCTTTTGCCCATGATATTAAGCGCTCATAGACCATGGCCACACCTTTGACAGCGCCCAGCGCGGCCATGTCATCGGTGGGTTTGAGCTTAAGGCCATCACGGATGGTGATGCCGCCCATGCTTACTTTCAGCTTACGCAAAATTTCGCGTGCAATATCGATCGCGTCGCGCCGTACTGGTTCTGCTAGATTTTCTGCCGTGTTAATGGTTTCGGCGGTGAAGAGAAGGTGGCTGCCCATGGCATCGAGGTCGGTTGCCATCATGCTAAGTTCGTGCGCGCCACTCAGTTCGGCGCGCTTGGCTTCCAGTCGGTTGACGCGTGCGAACGCGGCGTCTATTTCGGCGCGGGTTGGAATTTTGCCAATGGTAGTGCCGGCAATCAGTTCGCCAGCAAAACCTTCTTTGAAATAGGTGTCGCTTGCGGGCGGCAACATCCAATCGGGCGCGGGTTTGCCACCGAACAGCGAGGCAACGGCCGCAAATGGCCGCATCCAGTTTGAATGGCGATGCATTTCAAGAATTTTTTCATAAATATATTGCGCGCCCGCACCGTTTCCTGCCCGCGCCGCATCAAGCGCAATGAAGGGTTTGGTGGGGTCATGGTTGGGAATAACGCCAAATAAACGCCAGTTATTGTAAAGCCCGTCACCCACAAAAGCCGCAATTTCTTGCAGGGCTTTACTCGCTTTCTCGGGTGTCATGCCGGCGGGTGTTTTAGCGTAATAGCTCTCCATCAGGAAGTTACGCACCGCGGCTATATTATCGCGCAGACTGCCGTAGGATTCATATTGCTCGTCGAGTGGATCAAGCAGGTGCGGGCTTTGAAAACGCTCACCAATCACTGCATCAAACACCGGATATTCTTTTAATGAGAAATTGATGTCAGCGGCTGGATCGTGAAGAATTTTAATCAGCGGTTTCCATCCCAAATGGCGAGGAATGGCGTAGCGACCCACACCATCTACCGCGTGCAGCGAATATTCGGCGTTGGCTTGATTGGCGTGGTGACCGGCGGTGGAAGCGGCTTTGGTTATCGCGTCGAGTTCGGCGCGGGCTTGGGCCAAGGCGGCATCCAGCGCGTGGACTTCCTCAAGCGACATATTGTCACCTGAAAAATCCTGCCCTGTGAAATCGTCGGCCATAGATGATGCTTACGCGGGTGCGCCTCCGGCTTGTTCTTGTTGTGCCGCGCCCAGTGCATAGACGCACAAATCTTCGAACGAAACATTGTTCTCTTGCGAGATTTTGAACAGCTTTTCGAAGCTGTCCATTACGTCTTGCGGAATGTTGCCGCCGCGCTCGGAGCTAAGCCACCAGCCCTGAAATTGCAGCGGGTGCTTTTTGGGGTGGGGTTCACCAATGTAAACGTGGAACGGGTGTTTTACCCCGTTGAAATCGCATGGTACTGTAAATCGCTTCATACAAACCCCTTAAGAGATTGACTCAGCTACC
>CANEUT010000107.1 GCA_947441895.1 Rickettsiales bacterium
CAACGTGCCGCAGCAAAAGCTCCTTACATCCGCCCCAACCGGGGATGACGCCAATGCCCACTTCCACCAAACCGATGTAACTTTCAATATGCGCCACCACCGCATCGGCATGCAGGTTCAGCTCGCAGCCACCGCCCAGCGCCATGCCCGAAAGCGAACTCACCACGGGGAACGGGGCATATTTCAGCCCCATGAACGCATCTTGGCCCTGTTTCACCATGTCAGAAATGGCCCACCAACTGGCGGTGTTGCAGGCCAGCAGGAAAAAGCCAATATTCGCGCCGAAGCTGAAATTGTCGGCGTCACCACCAATCACCACGGCGCGGAAACCTTTTTCCTTCACCAATGCTGGCAGATCGGCCACCATTTTCAGATTCTCAGGGTCCCACGTATTTTGTTTGCTGGTCAGCTCTAAACACGCCACGCCATCACCCAGATCCCACACGCTGGCCGAGGGGTTTTTCTTCACCGGTTTGCTGGTGAGTTTGATATCTTCCAGCATGAGCGATCCGGCGGGAATTGGCACCTCACCATATTTGCCGCCGATACTGAATTGCGTGCGCTTGCCATCCACTACATCATACAGTTTTTTGCCTAAGCTCTGCTGAATGATCGAAGGCACATCCAGCCCAATTTTTTGTAACGCAAAAGCAAAAATTTCGGTGCCGCTTTTGCCTTCCGCCGCCAGCCGGTCAATCATCTGGAAGGGACCGTATTTCCAGTTATATCCCGTCACCATGGCGGCATCGACGGAGTAAATATCATCGGATATTTCGGGGATGAGCGAGGCGGCATAATGCAGCGTTTTCAGCATTACGCGCGCCGCATATTGCCCGCCAATATCGGGATGCATAAACAAGGCAGCAAGGCCCGCTTTTGCTACATCCACACTCTCAAGCTTCGCTTTGGCTTCGGCGCGATATTCGCCCGTGTGGAGGTCGATAACTTCCTTCTTTTTCTTGCCGCTCTCATCCGTCACCATGCGGTAAAAACCGCCTTTGCCTTTGCGTCCGGTATAGCCCTCGGCAATCATTTTTTCCACCAGCGGCGGCAATTGATAGAGCGTGCGGAACGCATCTTTTTCAGGTAGCGTCGCCATCATCGCTTTGGCAATCAGCGGCATCAAATCAATGCCGATCAAATCATACAGGCCGAACATGCCGGTCTTCGGAAAGCCAAGTGGCTTGCCCATCACCGCGTCCGCCTCTTCCACTTTAATGCCCAGTTTCAGCGCATCGACCAAGCCAGCCGTCATCCAATAAACCCCAATGCGGTTAGCGAGGAAGCCCGGCGTATCTTTCACCGGCACCACCGCCTTGCCCAGCACGCGGTCGGCGAAGTCACAAAATGCTGCAAACTTTGCTGCAGCAAAATTGGGTGATTTTGCCACCTCAAGCAGGCGCATAAAGCGCGGCGGATTGAAGAAGTGGGTGATGAGGAAGTCATCTTGGAATTGTTGCCCCATGCCGCCAATCAGCACATGCAGCGGAATGGTGGAAGTGTTGGAAGAAACGATGGAACCCTTTTTGCGCACCGCGTCCACCTTGCGATAGACATCCTGTTTTACGTCGAGGCGCTCAAGCACGGCCTCCACAATCCAATCCACCTCGGCGAGCTTATCCAGATCATCTTCCAGATTTCCAGCGGTCACCAGTTTTTTAAATTTGGGGTGCGCAAAGCCCGGCGTGCCGCCTTTGGCTTGCTTATCAATGCCCGCTTCGGCAAGCGCATTACGCCCGCCCTCTTTCGGTACAATATCCAGCAGCAGCGTTGGAATGCCCGCATTCGCCAGCACCGCTGCAATGCCCGCCCCCATGACACCCGAACCCAGCACCGCTACTTTTTTGATTTCTGTCATGACTATTTCTCTTTGGCTATAATTTCACAGCGTTCCATATAGCAGCGTGCCGCGGCATCTTCCCGCTTCAACTGCCAAAATTGCTTCACGCATTTTTCTTTACGCGCCCGATCTTTAAAATGAGCCGAGGCAACCGCCTCATATCCCTTATTCACCGCCGCCGGAGAACATGGCCCATCAATCACCACACAATCCGCATCGGCGCCACAATCCGCCCAATAGGACTGTTGCTGTGCCCGAGCCAAGTGGGGCAAGCTAAACATCACCAGAAGCATCACCGCCACGGCGAGCTGCATTAGATTTTCTCCAGAATCGTCGCGATGCCTTGCCCGCCGCCAATGCAAGCCGTAGCGAGTGCATATTTGCCTTTGCTGCGGCTAAGCAGCAGCGCCGCTTTGCCGGTGATGCGCGCGCCCGATGCACCCAGGGGGTGACCAAGTGCAATGGCGCCGCCTTCGGCGTTCACTTTGGTGATGTCGCAACCAAGCTCACCAATGCACGGAATGGATTGGGCCGCGAATGCCTCGTTCAATTCCACCACATCGATGTCGCCAATTTTTAAACCAGCCTTTGCCAGTGCTTTTTGCGAAGCAGTGATTGGGCCCAAGCCCATCACGGCCGGGTCAAGCCCCGTCACCGCCATCGACTTAATGCGGGCGAGCGGCTTCAACCCATGCTTTTTCGCATACTCTTCACTCACCACCAGCACAGCGGCCGCACCGTCGGTCAGTGGCGATGATGTGCCCGCCGTCACCGTGCCATAAACGTCGAACACGGGGTTGAGCTTGGCCAAATCTTCCGGCGTTGAATCAGCGCGGATGGTGCCATCCCTATCAACCACACCACCTTTGGTGTGAATGGGCACAATTTCTTCCGCAAAGTTCGCCGCCGCCGCCTTTTGGTGCGACTTAATAGCGAATGCTTCTTGGTCTTTTCGCTCAATCTTGAATTTTTTGGCGACGTTTTCCGCCGTTAGCCCCATGGAAATATAAGCTTCCGGCAGGGCTTTATAGAGCGCCGGGTTGGGCAGCGGGTTATAGCCCCCCATGGGAATACGCGTCATGGATTCCACGCCCGCGGCAATGAAAACCTCACCCTTGCCGGTGGCAATGTTGCCCGCCGCAATATGAATCGCCTCCATGGAAGACCCGCACCAGCGGTTGACCGTCACGCCACCCACACTCACCGGCAGGCCAGCCAGCAGCGCCACCATGCGGGCCATGTTGAAACCTTGTTCACCCTCGGGGAAGGCGCAGCCTAAAATCAAATCATCAATATCATCGGGCTTCACGCCTGTTTTGGCGACCAGCGCCTTAATCACCTCGGCGGCGATATCATCGGGCCGGGTGCCCGCAAGGGCGCCTTTGAACGATGGGGTGAAGGGAGAGCGAAGAAATCCAACAATAACGGCGTGCGACATAAAGCCCTTTTCATCTGTTGTTCTTGAGGCTGACTATGACAGAAATTTCATGCACATAGAAGGGGTTTAGTGTGCAACTGCTCACTGAGGCGCATGTATTTACCAAATGTGACCAATTCGCCCATTCTGGCGGTTGCGCGCGCGCCCCAATCTGCTATGAACCCTGCCACCGTGCGGGTATAGTTCAATGGTAGAATGAAAGCTTCCCAAGCTTTAGGTGAGAGTTCGATTCTCTCTACCCGCTCCACACGCAACCAGCGGAGCCGAACCATGCTGAACGAATTCAAAAATTTCATTGCCCGCGGCAACGTGGTCGATCTGGCCGTCGGCATCATTATTGGCGCGGCGTTTACCGCTATCGTCAGCTCGCTGGTTTCTGACATTATCAACCCCGTCATCGGCATGATCATCGGCGGCATTGATTTCAGCAACTATTACTTCGACCTCTCACTCGGCGGCTATACAACGCTGGAAGCCGCACAAAAAGCCGGCGCGCCGCTCATTATGTATGGGTTGTTTATCAATGCCATCATCAAATTCCTTATCGTGGCCTTCGTGGTGTTCATTCTGGTGAAGAACGTTAATAAGCTGAAAGCCGCCATGATAAAGGCCGAAGCAGCAGCCCCTGCCCCCACGCCCGAAGAAGTGGTTTTGCTGCGCGAAATTCGTGACGCGCTGAAAAAATAATGGCACATAAGAAACCCGTTTTACCCACCAAAATCTGCGCCGGATGCGGGCTCAGCTTCACGTGGCGCAAAAAATGGGCGCGGTGCTGGGAAGAAGTGCGCTATTGCAGCGAGCGCTGCCGAGGCCGCTAGCGAGCCGGGCGAGCGAGAGGAAGAGCGAGGCAAGTAGGCCGAGCCAGCCATGAGCTGCGATAGCACGCGCCATGGAATTTTCAGGAGAAAATTCCGGGCGCAAATGAAAAACTAACGCCAGTAGCGATGCTCATGATGGTCGCGGCGGCGGTCCCTCTCAACGAACGAGACACGATAGCCATAGCTTGGCGCGTAATAAGGGCGCGGATAATAGACCACCGGCTGCGGCTGATAATAATAGGCTGGCGGATAATAGGCTACTGGCCGGGGCGCATAATAAACAGGCGCGGGCTGGTAATAAACGGGTGCTGGCGCCGAATAGAACCCAATTGAAAAATGACTGCCCGCATAAGCGGGGGCAGCAGCAAGCGACGCCAGCACTGCCGCAACACACACAATCTTGGTACGCATAGATCCTCACCATGGTTTTCCATGGACACGCTCTTCAAGGCACTTTCAAGCCCAGGCTGCCCGCATGGATAACGAAGCTATAGCACCACAAGATGATGGGAAGCTGAAGGGAGTTTTTAGTTGCTACGGTTTTGTCTGCTGACAAAAACCTTCGCGTGCTATCGCAGCTGATGGCTCGCTCGCCCCGCTCGCTTTTTACCCTTCCATCAGCGCGTGTTGCTGCGCCATGAATTCGTAGGTGGGTGGGATGTAGGGGCTGCGGGAAAACATAAAAAAGATTTAATAGCCGCCCCGACTTAATTCTTTTGCACGAATGCTATGCAATTTATCAGGAAGAGTTTCTCTAATTTTTTTACTCTGAACGCTATTATTTTCAAGGTAGTCATAGCCTTTCTGTTTGAGGCTATAACTGGAATATTCGTCTCCGTAGCCACTATGATCTATATTAATATAGTAAAACTTTAGAAGCTTCTTCAGCATTACCGTTACATCCAAAATATCATGACCTAAACCTGCGATAAATTTAGGCAGACTTGATACACTTGGTTCAACATTGTTTGTTTCTGCAACGGCAAGAGCAGTTATAATCGTCAACGCCAATTCATCATATTCGATTTCCTGCTCATGATTCGGCAATTTATTAATTTTTGCAGCAGGCTTTGCATTTGAAGCAGTGCTAAGTTCATGAACCAGATTAAGCTTTAGCCTATCTCTCAGTTTTTTAGTCCAATCTGCTTCTTGTGAATTATAAGTAATCGCAGCTTTATGGCTAATATCGAAAGGGAGTCTTTCTAAATGATTTTTATCCCAAAGAATGAAAAGCGGCTTTTCTAGAGCCGAAGCATATCCCATTTCAAAATATACATTTTCGTTGCTAGTATTGGCTTCTGCAACACAAACACTAGCTTTTGTAATTTGTTCCTGAATTTTCAACATTGGCGGTTTCGCGCCAAGTACTTTATCAGCTCGAATCGGCTCATAACCTGCTAGTTCTGCTGCAACTTCAATTGCATCATATAAAGCGTCGAAATCATTTTCGACGTATTGTTGAATAATGAAACAAGTTGGTTTCACCATACTAGCCCACCTTCTTATAAATCTCGCTTCCGCCATCGACGAATTTTTTGCTCATTGCATCCATTTCTTTTTGCGCGGTGGCTTCGTCGAGCACGGGTGCAACATTGCCCAGCG
>CANEUT010000108.1 GCA_947441895.1 Rickettsiales bacterium
AGGCACACGCTTACGAAAAATGTATGTTCCATTTCTACGAGTCACGAGTGAACAAAGCCCCATTGTGTACCACCTTTGTGTACCAAATTGCACAAAAGCACACAAAGAAAATCAGCAACTTATTGGCTTTACTCCTCAAATGGGAGTGAATGGTCGGAGTGGCGGGATTTGAACCCACGACCCCTAGTCCCCCAGACTAGTACGCTACCGCTGCGCTACACTCCGACTCGGTGAGTTTGTTAATGGCTGCCAACGCTTGCTGCAAGTAATTTCGATGATGAGAGTGGCGGGATTTGATTCGGGCCTCCTGGCCCTCACCCTTTCGGGCGGCTCACTATAGGCTCGCCGTCCAAAATGCCTACTGGCATTTTGTGAACCCACGCCCCCTAGTCCCGAGAGACTAGTACGCTACCGCTGCGCTACACTCCGACATGTGGTGGTTGTTAATGGCTGAACCACCGCAAAGCAAGAAAAACTCACTTAGGTTGGCAAGGGTTCGCGCCACTTATCTTTATAGAAATAAAGCGCAATAAACGACAACACACCACTTGCTGCAAGCGGCCAGAAAGCCGCACTTTTATCAGCGTTACCGACAATCAGCCATTCAGCCACGGCCGGCGTTAAACCTCCCAAAATGGCACATAAATTATACGAAAGCGACATGCCGGAATAACGGATGGAGGTGGGGAATATTTCCACCAGCACCGCAGGCATGGGTGCCAAATACCACCCCACAATGACCGCCAAAATAATTTGGGCAATAAGGATGTTATAAAAATCACCGGTGTTCATCAGCAGGAAGGCCGGATAAATGGCAATGAGCATGGCAATAATAGCGCTCATCAGCACTGCACGACGGCCAATTTTATCGGCAATGCGGGCAGCAGGATAAATGAGCAACAGCATGGAAGCCATGGCGATTGAGTTAATGAGCAGCGCATGCTCTTCGCTTAGCCCCAAATGTTTTTCACTATAGGCAATCATATAAATGGCCACCGTGTAGAACGGAATAGTCACAAACAAATAGGCAAAGAAGGCCTGAAGCATTTTTTGCGGATATTTGAAAAATGCATCACGCACGGGCGATGCCGAAAGCGTGCCGTCTTTTTTAGCTTTTTCATAGACCGGACTTTCTTCACCGTGATGGCGGATATAATAGCCCACAAAGCCGATGCCAACCCCAACAAAGAAGGGCAAGCGCCATCCCCATGAATAAAAATCTGCTTCCGATAAAACTGATGAGACCAATGTAGACACCAGCGAACCCGCCAAGAAACCAAATACAAGGCTTAGCTTAATCACACTGCCAACGGTAGAACGCTGATCGGGTGGCGCATGCTCAACCACGTAGGAAATCGATCCCGAATAAGCACCGCCCAGCGAAATGCCCTGCAGCACCCGAATAATAAGAAGGCCAATGGGCGCGGCAATACCAATCATTTCATAGGTGGGCAGCAATCCAATACAGCCGGTGGGAATGGCCATCATCATCATCGAGGCGGTAAGCGCTTTTTTGCGGCCCAGCTTATCACCCAAACGACCAAAGAAAACAGCACCCAGCGGCCGCGAAATAAATCCGGCAGCGAAAATGAGGAATGTTAAAATAAGGCTGTTCGCCTGACCTTCAGCGAAAAAGAGCTTCGAGAACACAATCGACATGTGGCCATACAGCGCATAATCATACCATTCCAGACCATTGCCAAGCATGCCCGAAATGATAACTTTTTTCTTTCCGCCAAATAACGCCATAATGTTCCTACCATTTTTTATTCGTTGAGGCGCGACATTAGCGTTGGAATTACGAATGCCAAGCATAAATCCATGCTGCGGCGCACCATGTTAACAACAAAAAAGGGCGGCAAATTACTTTGCCACCCTTTTTCTCATTCAACAGATGTTATCGTGGTTGGTTGACCCGTGCAAATTCACCATGCTGTGAGGTATCAAGCCCATGCCCTTCCGCATCGGTGCCGACACGGATGGGAATAAAGGCATCGACCAGCTTCACAATCACCGCCGTAGCGAAGAACGAGAATGCCGCCACTGCAACAACACCAACAAGGTTAGCCATGAAGGTTTCGGTTGCACCCGAAACAAAATAGCCCTCCACAGCTACTGCCGAATTAACGGATTTGCTGGCATAAAGACCCGTCAGAATGGCGCCACACACACCACCAATACCATGACACGCAAACACATCCAGCGCATCATCAAGCTTGGTGATTTTCTTAATACCGCGTGCCACAAAATAGCAGACGATGGTGGAAACCACGCCAATGATAAGCGATGACTGAATGGTCACGAAACCAGCCGCCGGGGTAATGGCCACCAAGCCCACCACAATGCCGATGGATGAACCCACGGCCGTTGGCTTGCCATGAATGGCCCAATCAAGAAACATCCACGCAAGGAAAGCAGCGGCGGCGGCTAAAAAGGTGTTCATGAAGGCATAGGCCGCAAGCGAGCCCGATGTAATGGCCGAACCCGCGTTGAAACCGAACCAACCAAACCAGAGAAGTGCTGCACCCAGCATAATCATGGGCACATCGTTCGGGGTTGGCGCTTCATTTACTTTGCGACGACCAAAAAGGAAGCCGCAGGCAAGTGCCGAGAAACCAGCCGTAATGTGAACTACCAAACCACCGGCAAAATCAAGCCCGCCTTTGGCAGCAATCCAACCGTTGGGGCCCCATACCCAGTGGGCAACGGGCACATAAACTGCCAAGCTCCACAGCAGCATAATCAGCAGCCATGCTTTAAAATTCACGCGTTCAGCAAATGCACCGGTAATGAGTGCCGGCGTAATAATCGCAAACATCATTTGAAAAGCTGCAAATGCCAGCGTTGGAATGCCAGTGTCGTTATAAAAAGTGGTTTCAAGGCCTTTTAGCATCGCTGCGCTAGTGCCGCCAATATAGGGCGTACCTTCGGTGAAAACGAGGCTGTAGCCAACAACCACCCAGGCGATGCCGACTACGGCAAGGGCGACATAGTTTTGCAGCAGGGTGGAAACAACGTTTTTACGATGCACCATGCCACCATAAAAGAAGGCAAGACCCGGCGTCATCAGCATCACCAGCGCGGCCGACAAAAGTAGCCATGCCGTGTTGCCGGTATCGACCTTGGGGGTTACGGCTGCAACCTCGGCAAATGCGGGAAGCGCAAAAAGCGCCGCCACCATCGCAGGCAATAAAAAATGTTTAAATTTAATCATAATAGGCACTCCTGTTAATGAGAGGTTCGTCGTTTGAAATGAGATACGTGCCCCATTCCAATTATTGTTCCTGCGACCTGCTTCTTTCGTAGTCAGTTATGTAACGTGTTGTAAAAAAGCGCACGGCTTCACAATCAATTATCCCCACTCTTCTTTACAAGCCTTCACGCCCGCGTATGGTTTAGGGATATTACACATCATTTGCTAAGGCGCTATGGAACTCGATCCATTACAAAATCAAACCGTCACCACCGCTGTTACGCAGGCAAACAGCCAAATCGATGCCGCAACGCTTCCAGAAATTATTTGCATTATTGCCGTACCCATTTTGGCCATTCTCATTGGTATGCTGGTCAATCGCTACATTCACAGTAAAAAACACACAAGCTGGGGGCTGAAGGCAATTGATTTTACTGCGCCGCTATTAAGCCCACTGCTCACGGTTTTATTTACACTACTCAGCATTGCCATTTTCCGCGCAACCGACATTGCCATTTACATTTTACCTTTTTTGCTAAAGCTGGCCGTTTCATGGGTAGCCATTCGCACCGTCACCCTGATGAGCACTAAGCGCACAGCCGGCTGGTTTATTGCACTGGTCATTATTCCCATCACCTTACTGCATTTATTTGATTGGTGGGACGGCGTAACGGGCGCTCTGCAGGAAGTAAAATTCTCGGTCGGCAATGCCGAATTAAACCTGTTTCTTATTTTCAAAGGCATTGCCGCCATTGTTATTTTACAATCACTCGCCAGCTTCAGCATTAGCCTTACCGAACGTCGGTTGCGCAAAATTCGTGATTTACGGGCCAGCAATCGCGCACTGATTTTAAAAATATTCCAGATTGCCCTTTATTGCTTCTTATTCATTGTGGCCATGCAGGTGCTCGGCATCAACCTCACCGCGCTCAGCGTTTTCGGCGGAGCATTGGGAGTTGGCCTTGGCTTTGGCTTGCAAAAAATTGCCTCGAATTTTATCAGCGGTATTATTTTGCTGTTTGAAAAATCAATTGAGGTGGATGACCTCATTGAGCTGGCGGATGGCACCACGGGCGTGGTGCGCAAAACCAATGCGCGTTACACGCTACTTGAAATGCTCGATGGCAAAGAAGTGCTCATTCCCAACGAAGAATTCATCAGCCAGCGAGTGATTAGCTGGACCCACAGCCACACCAAAGCCCGCGCCGAAATTATTGTCACCATCAGCTATGATTCGAATATGGCCAAAGCAAAAGAGCTGATGCTGGAATGCGCCCGCGCTCACCCCAAATGCCTTAAAAATCCTGCGCCCAATTGCTTTGCCACCGCCTTTGGCGAAAATGGTGTGGAAATGCGCCTCTATTTTTGGATTCTTGACGCGGTAGATGGCCGTATTGAGCCCAAAAGTGATGTTATTTTTGCCATTATGAGCACCTTTAGTACCAACAACATCACCATTCCTTATCCCAAGCGCGAAGTGTTTTACACCAACGCTGCCACCCCCATGGTTGGCGAATGAGCATGATTCACATCGCTGGTGAAGATATTGGCTTGGGCGAACGGCGTCAGCTGGCACTCACCGTCGCAAAGCTTTATGATTTTACCGACATGAAAATTCCCGTCGAAGTGGTGCGCGGCGCCACTGATGGACCCACGCTTTTTGTCTCAGCCGCCATTCACGGCGATGAAATTAATGGCGTTGATATTGTTCGTCGGCTGCTAAAGCACCGTGCGCTGAAGTCCATCAGCGGCACGCTTATCGCCATTCCCATTGTCAACGTGTTTGGCTTTAACGATAAGTCACGCTATCTGCCTGACAGGCGCGATCTTAATCGGTCATTTCCTGGTGGCGAGCACGGGTCACTGGCGTCGCAAATTGCTCATATTTTCCGCACTGAAATTGTCAGCAAAGCCACCCACGGCATTGATTTGCACACCGGCGCCATTCACCGCCGCAATTACCCGCAAATTCGGGCGGATCTTTCAAAACCCAATAATCTGAAGCTTGCCAAAGCTTTTGGCGCCCCCGTCATTTTGGATGCCAGCCCGCGTGATGGATCACTGCGTGAAATGGTAGATGATCAGAACATTCCCATGCTGCTTTATGAAGCGGGCACCGCATTACGGTTCGATAAACGCGCCGCATTGCTTGGTGTTGATGGCATTTTTAATGTCATGCGTGCCATTGGCATGTTGCCGCCGGCAAAACTCATCAGCAAACCACTGAACCCATTCATTGCGCGCTCAAGCCAATGGGTGCGCGCACCCATCAGCGGCATTTTTATGACCGATAAAAAACTGGGTGAACGCGTTAGCAAGGGCGATAAATTGGGCTTTATCACCAATCCGTTTGGTGATTATGAATACACTATTTTATCCCCCATCGACGGCATTATCATCGGCAATTCCATCCTGCCATTAGCGAACGAGGGCGACGGTATTTACCACATTGCCGCCATTGCCAGCGACAGCCCCGCCCCCGACGAAGAAATTTATC
>CANEUT010000109.1 GCA_947441895.1 Rickettsiales bacterium
CATGATGGATTGGGTGAGGGAGTAAAGGTCGGCGGCGAGTGAATCTTCCGGCAGCTTAAACTGTTTATCAACATGATAGGCATGGTGGAAGGCAGTGTTTTCCTCAATGGTCAGCTGATAGAGTGAGAGATGTCCACGCGCGCGGGTGAGTGCTTCGCGCAGTTCGGCTTCCCAGCCCTCCAGCGTCTGGTTTGGCAGCGCATAAATCAGGTCGAACGAGTAGCGGGGGAATATCCCACGCGCCAATTCAATAGCATCTAGCGCCTCACACGCAGTGTGTTCGCGTCCGAGAAACTTCAGTGATTCTGCCCGCAGCGACTGCACGCCGAGGGACACGCGGTTGACGCCTGCACTGGCCAAATCACGAAACTTCGCGGCTTCCACCGAGGTGGGGTTGGCCTCCAGCGTAATTTCACAATTCGCATCTAACCCCCACAGTTTTCCCGCTTCTTCAATGAGTGCGGCGACGGTGGATGGCTCCATGAGTGATGGCGTGCCGCCGCCGAAAAAAATGCTGCTGATGCGGTGCTGTGGCGCGCGTGCATACCAATACTGCATTTCCTTTAATAATGCTTCACACCACGTGTGATGGTCTACCCCCTCGCGCACATGCGAGTTGAAATCGCAATAGGGGCACTTCTTTTTGCAGAAGGGCCAGTGGATATATAAGGCGGCGCTGCTCATCGACTGCGCGCTTTGTGTTTGTGAAAAATCTGTGTTAGGCACAAAATAACTCGATTCTTAGTAACAAAAGCGGCTTCAATTTTATTCCGCGCTAGGAGTGCAAGGACAAGGGTTGTGCCGTGTAGCAGCGCTACATCAGCAGCCCGAGGCCGCAGCATGACAAGGCGCGGGGTGAAATTCAAGTCGCGTTAGGGATGTATGGCCTTAGACGACAAAGAACAATCAGCAATTATCGAACTGATGCACGGCAAATATCAGATGATATTGCCCGTTGAGGCCGAGTGGGGCATTCGCCTGCATGAGGGCGACATGCGCCCGCGCATTGAACATTTCCATGATGCCGTGCGCGCCTACACTTCGGGTGAGGCCGATATTTATGCCAAAAAAAGCCGCCTCAGCGTGGAGCATCTGGCTTATGATCTGGGTCAGCTGCGGCTGATTGGTGACCGTCCGCTGGGGTTTATTAATCGCTCTACGGAAAAGTCCGCATCCACCCAAATTATAAAAACGGGGGCCAGCCCCGCTGGCTTTCACAAATCACCCCCGCAATCGGTGCGGCAGGAAATCATCAGCAATTACCGTGATTATACCGTTTTTTTCGCGGCGCTGTTTGCGCAAACGGCCGACCGCAACTATCAGGCCCGCAACGAAGAGATTGACGCGTCGGTCGCCGATTTGGGGCTGATTGAGCAAGTACTGGAACAATTGATGAGCGGCGAGCTGGATAATGGGCAGGCCATGCACGAGCTGATGCATGTGGAGCGTGATGATTTGCGTGAGCGGGTGCAGGCCATGCTGGCGCAAAAAAAGCTGAGCGCGCGCGAGAAGCAAGAGGCGCTGGCCATGTTGGGCAAAATTGAAAAGGGCCTGGCCGCCGAGCAGAAAGACCTTGAAAAATCGCACATGAGCTATGCCACGGGTCAGCTGGCGGTCTATGAAGATGCGAAAGAAACCGTGAAGCGCCTGGCCGGTGCGGGGCTTAACCTCGCCGGAAAATTCGTCGATAACGCCATGCAAGCCGCGCAGAAGGGCAAGGGGCAAGGGCGGAGTCAGTAGCCTTAACCGTTCGCCTTGGCGGCGCCCAACATCGACTGCATAATTTGCTGGCTGATATCGCCCACCGCGTTGGGTGAGTGCGAGAGGAACAGCGTGTTGGTTTTGTTGCTTTCACCGATGGATTTCAGCGTGTCGAAATACTGCGTAATCAGCACCAGCTGCATGGTTTCGGCAGCGGAAACGCCGCCCACCACTTTCTGCAAACCCTCGATGGAGGACTGCAGCCCTTCGATAATGGCGCGGCGCTGATTGGCAATGCCGTGACCTTGCAGGGCCTTGCTTTCGGCCTCGGCCTCGGCTTTTTTCACCACCAGAATTTTCTCGGCCTCACCGCGGGCGGCGGCGGCCACCTGGTCGCGCTGGGCGGCGTTGATGTCGTTCATGGCCGATTTTACTTTGGCGTCGGGCACAATATCGGTGACGAGCACGTTGACAATTTCATAACCGAATTCCGACATGTCCGCATCGAGCTCTTTTTTCACCGCGGCGGCGATGCCCGATTGGCTGGCGAACACCTCATCCAGCGTGAGGCTTGGCACATGGCCCAGCACCACCTGTTCCACATAGGATTTAATTTGCGCCACCGGGTCGGCCAGTTTGTAAAACGCGTCGAACACTTTTTCGGGGTGTACGCGATTTTGCACCGACACTGGAATAGTGACGAACACGTTGTCTTTCGTTTTGGTTTCCATGGTGAGGGTGATTTGGTTGACCCGCAGTGAAACGCGGCCCGCCACCTGGTCGATCAGCGGCACTTTCCACCCAAGGCCCGCTTGCGAAATACGCAAAAATTTGCCGAAGCGCGTGATGACGGCGATTTCTGCCGTTTGCACGGTGTAAAAGCTGGTGATGATGAGCACCAGCGCGATGAAACCCAGCGTGTAATAGATTCCGTTGATTAGCATATCCATGGCTTAACTCCCATCAAAAGTTGTGGGCGAACTATAAGGACTCGTATGCGTAAAGCAACTGCTTGTGGTGTCATCGTCATGCCCGCGAAGGCGGGCATCCAGCGTCGCGCGTCTGCGCGACAGTATTTTCTTGGACTGGATCCCCGCCTGCGCGGGGATGACAGAAGTCCTAATCAACCTCATACACATGCACAAACGTCTTGCCGTATTTGCGGCTGTCGATGAGGGTTGCGCCATCCAGCGTTGCCACTGGCATGCCCAGCGGCTCTTCCGAAACGATGAGGCTGCCGCTGGCCACCCACCCCTGCGCGCGAAGGCTAATATAAGCGAGGGCAAGCAGCGGTGTGGCATAGGGCGCATCCATTAATACCAGACGGGCCACCTCGCGCGCGGGGGGCAGGCGCGTGGCATCCCCCTGCACATAAAAAGATTGTTGCGCCATGCCACAATGCAGCACGTTGGCGCGGGTGAGTTCGATGGATTTTTTGTCTTTGTCGATGAAGGTGACGGCTTTGGCGCCGCGTGACAATGCCTCGAGCCCCAGCGCGCCGGTGCCGCAGCACAGGTCGACCACGTGGCAATCGATGATATTGTCACCGCCGAATTTGCCATGCATCAGCAGGTTGAAAATGGATTCGCGCGTGCGGTCGCTCGTGGGGCGAATGGTGTCGCCCACGGGTGGGGTGAGTTTGCGACCTTTTAATGCTCCGGCGATAATGCGCATGCGTTCTCCTCCTTGAGAAGGGGGCGATCCCCCCTTCGCGCTACGCGCTGACCCCCTCGCTTCGCGGCTCGCCATGGAAGGCTACGCACGATTCTACGCGGATATGTTAAGACTTCGATTGCCACCCATAAATGGATTTATAAAGTGAAACCAGCGAAGCTTAAATACCCAATTTTTTCATCAACGCTTTCACTTGGTCTTGCGGCACTTCTGCAACTTCTTCGGGGTGTAAATCCGCTAAGGAGAACGACCCATACGACACGCGAATAAGCCTGCTGACGGGCAAATCAAAATGCTCGAAAATGCGGCGAATTTCCCGGTTTTTGCCCTCGCTTAAGCGTAGGGTGAGCCACTGGTTGCGGCCGGATGTTTTTTCATCCTCCACCACCACGTCGATGGGTTGGTAATGCACGCCATCGATGCTGACGCCGCGCGCCAATTGGTCTAAATGCGTTTGCATGGGCAGGCCCCGAATGCGCACGCGGTAAACGCGTTCTTGCGCGTTGGAGGGCAGCTCCATGGCGCGGGCGATGGTGCCGGAATTGGTGAGCAGCAGCAGCCCCTCGCTATCTAAATCGAGCCTGCCGACGGATATGACACGCGGCATGTCGTGCGGCAAATGTTCGAACACCGTGTGGCGGCCTTCGGGGTCACGGTGGGTGGTGACCAGTCCGGCGGGTTTGTGATAGACCCACAGGCGCGGCGTG
This sequence comes from Rickettsiales bacterium, assembly GCA_947441895.1. Taxonomy (GTDB): domain Bacteria; phylum Pseudomonadota; class Alphaproteobacteria; order Rickettsiales; family UBA3002; genus QFOX01. The sequence continues at coordinate 4,083 of CANEUT010000109.1, forward strand.
GGCGCCGCGTTTTTGATTTTTTTGCCGTCCACGACGACGCGGTCGTCATCGCTCACCAAGGTAGCGGGTGTGACAATCACTTCGCCATTCACTTCCACGCGGCCATCTGCAATCCAGCGCTCGGCATCGCGTCTGGAACACAAACCAGCACTGGCCATAAATTTTGCTATTCTTTGTTTTTCACTCATTTTGCGTAGGCGCGGGCGGCGGCAACGAAGGCGGTTAGAATCGCATCATCCGCCGGGGTGATGGAAAATTCAGGATGCCACTGCACGCCTAGGCAGAAGGGGTGGGCGGGATATTCAATACCCTCAATCACCCCATCGGCCGCGCGGGAATTGACCACCGCGCCGGGCGCTGCTTTGCCAATGGCTTGGTGGTGCGCGCTGTTCACCGAAATGCTGGGCTTGCCAACAATTTTTGAAAGCAGCGTGTTGGCCACAATCGCCACCTCGTGCCCCGGTTCGTGCCGCGGGTTGGGTTGTTCATGCGCCAGCGCGTTGTTGATGCTATCAGGAATATGCTGAATGAGGGTGCCGCCCAAGATGACGTTCAGCAATTGCTCGCCGCCGCAAATGCCGAGGATGGGCATGTTGCGCTTGATGGCGCCTTCGGTCACGGCCCATTCAAACTGGCTGCGGCGCGGCTTGGTGGTGACTTTATCGCTCGTCGTTTGTTCGCCATACATTTCGGGCGGCACATCAAAATTGCCGCCGGTGATGATGAGGCCCGACAGGGTGCTGAGGTAATGTTCGGCCAGCTCGACCTCATGCGGAAGCGCCACGGGCAGGCCGCCGGCGCGGGCCACACTGCCGCAATAATTATCGCGCAGCGCATACCACGGATATTTGGAATAGCCGCCGGCCGTTTCATAATCCAGCGTGATACCGATGATGGGGGGAGTGGATGTCATGTGTGCTCGCTTTTTGTGACCTATATGCCGTTTTTGCGTGAAGTAAAAGCCGGAAACGACGGCGTTTACGCTTTCGCTGGAATGACGCGCCAAACACGGTTAATGTGCGGCCGTATCGATTCATCAATCAAGGGCTAAACACATGTCATTACCGTCACTGTTTGGGGTTATTTTAGGGTTCCTGATGATTGGCGTGGCCATGGCGCATGCCACACCAAACCCCCTTATTTACATTGATTTTTATGGCGTTCTTATTGTGTTTGGTGGCGCCACTTCGGCTGCGTTCATGGGCTATCACAACCGCGATGTGGTGACGGCGTTTAAGGCAGTGTTGTGGATGGTGAAAAAGCCAAAATCGACCCGTGAGGGTTTGAATACTGAAATTTTGCGGCTCATTAAATGGGGCTATTTGGTGCAGGCCAAAGGCGTGCTGGGGCTAGAAAATGAAATTAAAACCGTGCCGGCGCATGATCCTGTGTTGAAATATTGCATGGAGCTGGTGGTGACCAATCACCCCCCGGCTGATCTGCGATCCATGATGATGACGGCAGTCGAATCGGGCTTTGAACATAAAACTTCGGCGGTGCCGGTGCTGCGCAACATGGGCGCCAGCGCGCCAAGTTTCGGTATGATTGGAACGCTGGTGGGGCTGATTGCAATTCTGGGTCAAATGGGCGGCGG
>CANEUT010000110.1 GCA_947441895.1 Rickettsiales bacterium
CTCAACATCGGTTAAACACTATTTCTTCGCGTAGTGTCATAGCAATGGCTGAATGGTAAAAAGCGAGCCGGGCGAGTGAGCCTTCAGCCAGCGGCAGCTGCGCTAAAATTTTGTCAGGAGACAAATTTTAGCTAATCAATATTTCCTCTGAACAACCCACACGCCGCGCTTGCCTGATGGGGCCAGTGCGCTAGACTTGCTTCCACAAAAAATCAGGAGCGTGGGATGGGTAACGTGGCGGCAATGAACGATTCAAATGCAAACGCGATGGATGAAACCTTCGCCACCAAACGCGCCACCAGCCCCGCGCTGGAAGCTATTCTCTATGATCCCATCAAGGTGCTCGACCACGGGTTTGTGCGGGTGATCGATTACATGGGCGATGATGCCGCCATTGTGCAGGCCGCCCGCGTTTCCTATGGCCGTGGCACCAAACAGGTGAATCAGGATAAGGGCCTTATCAACTATTTGATGCGCCACTGGCATTCCACGCCGTTTGAAATGTGCGAAATTAAATTCCACGTGAAGCTGCCCATTTTTGTGGCGCGGCAGTGGATTCGTCACCGCACCGCCAACGTGAACGAATATTCCGCCCGCTATTCCATTATGGATAAAGAGTTTTACATTCCCGAGCCAGCGCAGCTGGCACCGCAATCAAAACAAAACCATCAGGGACGCAGCACCGACACGCTGACGCCGGAAGAGTCGGCGCGTGTGCTTGATTTGCTGCGTCGTGATGCCGAGCAAGTGTATGACCATTACGAAGAGATGATGAATGCGGATGCCGCTGGTAATGTGGTGGATGAAAACAAAACCGGTATTGCCCGCGAGCTGGCGCGCATGAACCTGACGCTGAATTATTACACCCAGTGGTATTGGAAAATTGACCTGCATAACCTCATGCATTTCCTCATGCTGCGGGCCGATAGCCACGCGCAATATGAAATTCGCGTCTATGCCGATGCCATGCTGGATGTGGTGAAAAAATGGGTGCCCTTCGCGTTCGATGCGTTTGAAGAGCACCGGCTGCATGGCACGCGTCTGTCGCGCACGGGCCTTGGGGTGGTGAAGCGCATGCTGGCCGGGGAACAAGTGACGCAAGAAACCAGTGGCCTTACCAAGCGTGAGTGGGACGAGCTATCGCTACTTCTGGCGAAGTAGCGAATCGGTTTGGTTGCGCCCAGCTCGGTTTCCTAACCTCGCTATAGCGCGCGCCTTCGGCGGCTCATGGCTGACTCGGCCTACTGGCCTCGTTGTAACCCTCATGCGCTAAGCGGTTCGCGCCAACTCATTCAATCGTTTGTAAGATAAAAACGAGCAGGGCGAGTGTGCCTACAGCCCGCACTGCGGCGTAATTACTTGGTTAGCAGACCAAGTGATTACAAAGGAAAGAATATATTGCACCGCAACAAAAAGCTCGACTTTTTGCAGTGCAGCATATATAAAGAAGGGCATGAAACGTGCCCTGTGCAGTTTGGTAATGATGGCGGCCATGCCGGCTTGGGCGCAACAAGCCCAGCAACCCACGGTTATTCAAAACTATTTGCAGCAAGAAACCGGCTATCCGCCCCCGCAAACCTATGCCGCGCCACAACAAGCTTACGCGCCACAGCCAACGTTGCAGCCACAGCCAAATGTTGTTCAGCGCTATCTGCAACAAGAAGCGGGTTATGCGCCAGCGCCGGTTCAGCCTCAGCCCGCGCCGCAACCCAACTATCCTTATAATACAGCCTATGACCCTGCGCCGCAAGCCTATGTGCCGCCCGCCAGCAGCAGCAATAGCAATGAAATTAACGGCGGTGTGCGCGGCATGAATTTTTAGGGACGCCATTTCCTTAGTATTGCCTACCAGCGCCTAAAGAAACCGCTTGTCATTGGTATCGATTTCCTTGAAAAGCAGTGGCGATTTCTTGGGGAGACACACATGGAAAAATTCATTGAACGCGGATTATTTGCCAGCCGTTGGTTGTTGGCGCCGTTTTACATTGGGTTGGTGGGGTCGTTGGTGGCGCTGCTTATTAGCTTCGCCAAAGAAATCGTGCATTTATTTGCCAATATTACTGCCATTGCCTCGCAAGATGCTATTTTGGCCTGTCTGGCATTGATTGATATTTCACTCGCCGCCAATCTGGTGATTATTGTGGTGTTTTCGGGCTACGAGAATTTCGTTTCCAAAATGGATGTGGCCAACCACGAAGATGCCCCCAGCTGGAAGGGCAAGGTGGATTTCACCGGCCTGAAAATTAAGCTGATTGCTTCCATTGTGGCGATTTCGGGAATTCACCTGCTAAAGGTGTTCATGGACATTAAAAAATATACCGAGCAAGAAATTTACTGGATGGTGATTATCCACGTGGTGTTTGTGGTCTCGGGTGTCATGCTGGCGCTGATGGATTATCTGGTGCAGAAGAGTAAGAAGTCTTAGTTTGTTGGGGGCGAACCCCCAAACCCCTTCGCTATCGCGGCTCGCCATGGAAGGCTACGCGATTACTCCACAGAGGCTTAGGGCAATCTCTTTATAGATACCTGCCGCTTCCGAATTACCCTGTTCGGCGATGAAGTTTTTGCCGGCATCGGCGCATAAACCAATGGCGGGGTCGAGCGGTAATTGGCCAAGAACAGAAACATTATATTTTTCAGCAAGTTTTTGGCCGCCGCCACTTCCGAACACAGGCTTTTTGCCGATTGTTTCGATATCGTAATAGCTCATATTTTCGGCCACCCCAATCAAAGGAATGCCCAATTTTCCAAAGGCGATGGCGCATTTATCGGCATCGATGACGGCGGCCTTTTGGGGGGTGGTGACCAGCAGCATGCCATCGATTTTTGCATTCTGGGCGAGGCTGATGGTGACATCACCCGTACCGGGCGGAAGGTCGATGAGCAGTATATCGAGCGGTGCAGATTCATCGCCCCATTTCACCAGACGCAGAAACTGCACCAGGGTTTTGGTAATCATGGGCGCGCGCAGCACGGCGGCCTCATCGCCAATCACCAACGCCATCGACATGGCGCGAATGCCATGCGCCACCGGTGGAATCATCATGTTGTCGATAACTTCAGGCTTGAGATACGTGTCGAGCCCCAGCATGAGGGGAATGGAGGGCCCATAAATATCGGCATCCAGAATGCCAACGCGTTTGCCCATGGCCGTCAGCGCATGCGCAAGGTTGACCGTAACGGTGGATTTGCCAACCCCACCCTTGCCCGACGCCACCGCAATGATGCGTTTTACATGCGCGATGGGGGCGTGATTAACACTGGGTGATGGGCGAGGTTGATGCATGCGATGCGTATAGCTTGCCGAATTGATTTGTGCACCCTATATGTGAGCCAACATTTCTCGCACAAGGAAATTTTATGTCAGAGATTAAAGGCCCATGGGGTCGTGGCAGCCGCCCAACCGGCGGTGGAAACAATGGCAGTGGCCGACCGCCTGAAAACAATAATCCGCTGGAAAAAGCACTGCGCGAGGCGCAGCAGAAATGGCGCGGCCATGTGGGCGGCGGCAATAGCGGCAACGATTTTAATGAGCGTAAGGCCATTGGGCTTATTCTTTCGGCCCTGCTGTTGCTTTGGGTTGCGTCGGGCGTTTACCGTGTGAACTCCGACGAGCTGGGCGTGGTGATGCGCTTTGGTAAATATCAGCGCACGGCGCCGCCGGGCCTGAATTACCATCTGCCGTTTCCGGTAGAGCAGGTGATTATTCCATCGGTGACCACGGTGAATAAGGTGGAAATTGGCTATCGCGGTAATGGCGGCGCCGAGAACCCCAATGTGCGTGTGGCCCGCATGTCGCTTGCCAGCAAGTCCGATGCTTCAAACCAGAACCCCGAAGGGCTGATGCTGACGGGCGACCGCAACATTGTGGATATCGATTTTGAAGTGCAGTGGAAAATCGACAGTGCCAACCCACAAAAATTCCTGTTCAACATGCGTGACCCGGCGGGCAATGTGCGCGCCGTGGCCGAAAGCGCCATGCGCGAGGTAATTGGCCGCAGCAAGCTGGATGATGTGCTGACCGGTGCCCAAAGCCAAATTGCCGAAGACACCAAAACCCTGATGCAGCAAATGTTCGATGATTACGATGCGGGGATTGAAATCATCGCCGTCAACCTAAGCCGCCCTGATGTGCCACAGCCGGTCATTGGTGAATTTCAAGACGTAAAACGCGCCGAGCAAGATAAGCAAACGGCTGAATCGGTTGCGGAAGGCTATCGCAATGAAATTCTGCCGCGCGCGAAAGGGGATGCCGCCAAAATGCTGGAAGATGCCCAGGCCTATAAGTCGCGGGTGATTGCCGATGCCGAGGGTGATGCCTCGCGCTTTAAGCAAATTTACACGCAATATGCGCAGGCCAAAGACGTCACTAAAAAGCGCATGTATTTGGAAACCATGGAAACCGTGCTGCGCGGCATGCCGAAAGTGATTGTCGATAATAGCGGCAAAAACGGTGCGTTGCCGGTACTGCCACTGAATATTCCGGCGGCACAGCCACAGCCGCTAACGCGCAGTGCTCCCGCGGTGAGCGTTGCCCCCGCCACCACCACCACCGGTCAGTAGGAGTTTAAGACATGCAAATGCTATTCGTAAAACTGGCGGCGGGTTTAGTGGCGGCGTTGGTGCTGTTGTCATCCACCTTGTTTATTTTGCCGCAAACGCAGCAAGCGTTGATTTTGCAATTTGGTGAAATTAAGCGCGTGGTGAAAAAGCCGGGGCTGCATGCTAAGCTGCCCTTCATTCAAAGCGTGATGGTGTTTGATAAACGCATTCTGGAATTTGAGGCACAGCCAGCCGAATTCATCACTAAAAACCGCGAGACCGATGTGGATGAGCGCGTGGTGATTGATGCCTTCGTGCGTTACCGCATTGTCGATCCGGTGCAGTTTTACCAATCGGTGAAGAACGAATCGAACCTGAATAATCGCTTAAACAGCATTGTGCTTTCCAGCATGCGTCGGGTGCTGGCCGCCCATTCGCTGAATGATCTGCTTTCCACGGAACGCGGAAAAATTATGCAGCAAATTAAGGCCAACGTGAACGCGCAGGCCAATGGCACACCGGGCGTGGCCGTGCAGGAATCTAGCGCCGGCAGTGGTAAAAACGTGCAGGGCTTCGGGGTGGAGGTGGTGGATTTGCGCATTGTGCGCGCCGATTTGCCGGGCGATATTTCGCAATCGACCTATGAACGCATGCGTAAAAACTTCACCAAAGAAGCGCAGCGCTTCCGCGCAGAAGGTGAGGAACAGGCCACCCAAATTCGCGCCATGGCCGAACGTGAACGCACCGAGCTGTTGGCCCAAGCGCGCAAAACATCGGAAGTAACGCGCGGTGAGGGCGATGCCATTGCGTCGAGAACCTATGCCGATGCGTTTGGCCGCGATCCAGAATTTTTCAAATTCTATCGCTCCATGCAGGCTTACCGCGCCACGCTGAACGCGGGTGATACGACCATGGTGCTAAGCCCCGACAGCGGCTTCCTCAAGGAATTGAATCAGTGAAGTCATTTCTAGGGCCAATGGCGTTGTCATTTTTGTGCTCAGTCAGTTTCCCCGTCCTTCGACGGGGCAGGCCTTCGGCGCCGCTACGCACCAACCCTACGCGCAAAAATTCCTAGCCCTTGCCTCCTATAAATGACTTTATTACATGTCATGACCA
>CANEUT010000111.1 GCA_947441895.1 Rickettsiales bacterium
ATGTCGGCACCCATTTTCATCATGTTGTCGGAAGCCGACTGCATGGTTTGTGCTGCTTGTTTTGAAGCCGCGTTCAGGTCGCCTTGTGCGAATGGCAATTGGTAAAGCTTTGCGCTTTGTTTTGCCCACTCACCGGCACTTTTCTGCGCCCATGCTGCATTATTGACAGCAGCTTTTGGCGCGGCGGTACGCGCCGTTGTGGCTTGCACTTTTGCAGCGTATTTTACATTGCTTTTCACGCTACGTTTTGCAGTCATTTTCTTTTTGGTAGTAGTCATAATTTTTCTCCTATTTATTGTGCGGTGCGGCGGAACATAGGCCAAAGCGAATAAAAGTCAAGACCTCAACTTAAAGTTTAGTGTTTATTTGTTGCAGCCATTGCTGCGCTGCACAAAAGCTGCAGTAAAAACAATAAAGAAAGGGCAGCCGAAGCCGCCCTTTCCGTCATGATCGAATGGTACGTATTTGAAGAAATGATGGAGCGAAAGTGACTGGCTTTCGAGAACCGCAGCGCAAGTGTACATTTTAAGTACATGCGCAGCGGAAGCCCAGAAAACAATCATTTCAGCCCATCAGGCTTCAAAGAAACTAGCCGTTGGCAACTTTCTTCGTGCTCGATGCAGCCAGTTCAACGCGCAATTCTTTTGTTGCGGCAACCATGGATTCAAGCGCCAGCTCGGTCTCTTTCCACCCGCGGGTTTTAAGGCCGCAATCTGGGTTAACCCAGATTTGGCTTGGGTCGAGCACTTCAAGCGCCTTACGCAGCAAGGTAACCATCTCGCTTTGTTTTGGCACGCGTGGGCTGTGAATGTCGTAAACGCCGGGCCCAATTTGGTTGGGGTATTTGAAGTTTACGAATGCCTCTAGCAGCTCCATGGCCGAACGCGAAGTCTCGATCGAAATCGCATCGGCGTCCATGGCGGCCACGGCTTCAATGATGTCATTGAATTCCGAGTAACACATGTGCGTGTGAATTTGGGTGGTATCCTCAACACCCGAAGCGGTGATGCGGAAGCTATCCACCGCCCATTTCAGGTAAGCGGCTTTGTCGGCATTACGCAGTGGCAGACCTTCGCGCAGCGCGGCTTCGTCGATCTGGATCACGGCGATGCCAGCCTTCTCGAGGTCAACCACCTCATCACGAATGGCGAGCGAAATTTGCTTACAGGTGTTTGCGCGTGGTTGGTCATCGCGCACGAAGCTCCACTGCAGAATGGTCACCGGACCGGTGAGCATGCCTTTCATGTAGCGCTTGGTTTGGCTTTGCGAGAACTTTGCCCAGTCAACCGTCATTGGGGCCGGACGCGAAACATCACCGAAAATGACCGGTGGCTTCACGCAACGCGAACCATAGCTTTGCACCCAACCGTTGGCGGTGAAGGTGAAACCAGCAAGCTGCTCACCGAAATATTCCACCATGTCGTTACGCTCGAACTCACCATGCACCAGCACGTCGATATCGGCTTTCTCTTGGTAGCGGATGCATTCCGTGGTTTTTTGCTCAAGGAAGGTTTGATACTCAGCAGGGGTGAGTTTGCCAGCTTTGAACTTTGCACGTGCTTCACGAATATCAGCGGTTTGTGGGAACGAACCGATGGTAGTGGTTGGCAGCACAGGCAGGTTCAGCTTGCTTTGCTGAGCAGCGGCGCGTTTTGCAAATGGGCTCTTACGGTCGAGCATTTGCGGGGTCACGGCGGCAAGGCGCTTTTTCACTTCGTCGTTGTGAATGCGCTTGCTGGTGCGACGAGCTTCAATCGCTTTTGCGTTTGCTTCCAGCTCAACTTTTACCACGGCTGGGTTATCAAGTGCTTTCCCCAGTACGGCTACTTCTTCCAGCTTCTGCTGAGCGAAGGCGAGCCATTGCTTCAGCTCGTCATCGAGTTTTGGCTCGTTTGCCAAATCAACTGGCGTGTGCAGCAGCGAGCAGCTTGGAGCAACCACAATACGGTCAGCACCAACAACGGCTTTGGCTTTGTTCAGTAGCGCGAGCGATTTTGCAAAATCGTTCTTCCAGATGTTACGGCCATCAACCACGCCCAGCGACAGAACCTGCTCAGGCTTCACGGCTTTCAGCACGGCATCGAGTTGTTCTGGTTCACGCACCAGGTCAACATGCACGCCAGCGGTTTCCAGACCAAAGGTCAGGTCGGTGTTTTCGCGCAGACCGGCGAAATAGGTGGTCAGCATCAGCTTCAGGCCCGACTTATTGAGTTCGGCGTAAGCAGTTTTGTATGCTTCTTGGGCACCTGCGGGCAGGTCGAGCGCCAAGTATGGCTCGTCGATCTGAATCCACTCAGCACCGGCTTTTTTGTATTCTTCCAGCAGCTTCACATAGCAAGGCAGCAGCTTTGGCAGCAGTGAAAGTGCATTTTGAGCGCCTTTCATTTTGCCCAGCAACAGGTAAGTGATTGGCCCAATCATCACAGGGCGGGTATGAATGCCTAGACGTTTTGCTTCGGTGAAGTGCTCAACGACGGGAGCGTAGGTAAGGTTGAACTGTGTCTCGCTCGAGAATTCAGGAACGATGTAGTGGTAGTTGGTGTCGAACCATTTGGTCATTTCACAGGCAACCACGTCCACACCGTCTTTTTGATGGCCACGAGCCATAGCGAAATACAGATCCAGCGGATCGGCCTTTTTCAGTGACTCATAGCGCGATGGAATGGCGCCAAACATTTGCGTGTGGTGCAGCACCAGATCATAAAAGGCGAAGTCACCGGCGGCAATGTGAGTGATGCCCGCATCTTTTTGGCGCTTCCAGTTTTCCGCACGGATATCTTTGGCCACATGAAATAAATCGGCCGATGAAATATCACCTTTCCAGTAGCTCTCTTGCGCTTTTTTCAGCTCGCGGTGCGCGCCGATACGTGGGAATCCAAGGGTTGCGGTAATGGCCATGTTTATGTCTCCTGGCAGGGGTGATGCTAAAAAATTAAGGGTAGATGTTTAGCAGTCTTGCTAAGAGAATCAAGGAATTCTGTCATTTTTTTGCAGGCGGGGGATAAATATGCGGCAGCGAAATTGCCATAAACACCTAATCGACTTAGATTTAATTAGTTTTTCTAACCAGCACCAGCGATAGGCGCCACAGCACCACGGCATTAAACGTATGCCACAAGAAATGCGTACCAACAGCAAACTGAGGGCAAATGCCGGTATCAATGGTGCGGAAAATAAGCGAAAGGCTCCAAAGCGTCGTCATCATAGCGAACACCTTCCCCGCCTCGCGGTCGCACCGCGCCAACGCAAACGTCATCACCACCAGCGTGGCGTAAGTTGGGATATACATAACGGTGCCGTTCAGTAAATCAGGAGGCAGATAGAGCTGCGCAGCAATTCCAACCATCTGATAGATGCCCCACCAGCTGATAACTTTGCGCCAACTTAACTCAAACAAACGCCGCAAGCTGGCGATAATGTAAACATTGATAAAGATGGTGATGGGAATCACATCCATCAACAGTGTGGCGCCGGTCGGCATCAGGTGCCATGCCCCACTGCCAATGCCGATGCCAAAGAGCGATGCCGCCAGCAACCATAAATCAATCACTTGTTTTGCAGGCCGACCATCGCGCATAATGGCACGCGCCACCAGAACAGCGGCCGCAATGAAAAATAAATTCGTCACCGCATTCAGCGGCTCCCCCAGCAGCGCGGCATTGCCTGCGCGCTCGCAATAGCTATCCAAATAGGTGAGCACGGTGTCGGTCATAGTTTAGTTCCTAGGGGCTAGGGGCTAGGGGCTAGGGGGTTTTTACTAGTCCCTAGCCCTAGTATCTAGCCCTAAATAGCGCTTGAGTCACCCGCCAAACGTTTTAATCTGGCATCGCGGTTTACATTGCGAATAATCTGTTTCAATAGCAAATAAAGCAAGGTGGCATTTAGCATGTGCCACATAAAGTGACTACCTACCGGAAATTGAGGGCACACCTCACGGTCGATTGCCCGACAAAATAGTGAACAGACACCCACAATGGCAGCCAACATAAAATGCTGCGAGCTTGGCCGGGCCTTCAGGTGCAAGTGAACGGCAATCACAATCAACGCAATCATGCTCGACAAATATCCTATCGAATCGTTCAGCGAATGCGGAAATTGCGCCACCAGAATATGCGAAAACCCGACAAACGCCACAAAGCATACCACCGCCTGAAACGGCGTACATCGACCAATGCGAAACAGCACGCTCCAGAAATAGAGAATGATGAACATAACGATCGGTATCGTATCCATCAACTCGGTAGTGGGCGATGGAAAGCTATGGAAAATGACGCTGTTAAAACCAATGATAAACGTAAGAAAGGTGAGCGCATGAATATCCCACAACCATTTGCGTTCCAGGTCTTCATGACGATGGTAATAGCGGTAGATGCTCACCGCAACGATCATGAAAGCAACAGACGAAAGCACATTCAGTGGTTCGGCAAGGATGCCTAGACTGCCACGTTCACACACCCCATACCATTGCTCTGCCAAACCACCGTTCATAGGCTTAACCTATCAGATTTTTATGGTGATTTCGTCAAAAATCGTTGCTGCGCTGCGGTATTGATTTGCTCCGCACGATCGCCTGCTGGCGATTCTTCCTATTCTTCCACTGTTTGTAGAGTTGACGCGTAGCCTTCCATGGCGAGCCGCTTAGCGGAGGGGGTTTGGGGGGGGCAACCCCCATCAATTTTCTAAGAAGCCGCTACCGAACCATGATAAAAATAATGGCCGAGCCCCACGGTAAACAGAAAATTGCCATAGAGCGCATGTTCGAGCGACACCAGTAACAGCGAGCGATGGCGGGCATAGGTTTGGGCGAACATTAATCCACCCGCGGTGCATAGCAGCGGCGCCACCCAGTTATGAAACACAATATGCGCCACCCCGAACGTGACACCACTGGCAATGATCATCATGCGTTGTTCGGTGAAAATAGATTTGTAACGCGAGAAGAAAAACACGCGGAAAATAATTTCCTGCGGCACCACCGAAAGCAGCGGATAGGCGAACATGACAACGACCCACACCGTGAAATTATGGCGAATAAAGCCAAAAAACAAATCCGGCGTAAAAAGCAGGGTGCAACTGGTGAGAATCGACGCCGAAATTAAAAAGCGCTTCATCAGCGGCAGCAGATTATGCAGCGTTAGCTCTTCCATGCCCCAGCGAATGCGCATGTCGATATGTTCAAGCGCCTTGTAAATAAGCAGGCAATAGAGTGATACCCCCCAAATCAGCGGCAAAATCATCCGCGGGGGCAGCGCCCAATAAAGCAGTGCCGGCAGGCCGATGGTCAAAATCAGCAGCTCACTGTAAAGCCAGCGTTTGGTGTGAAGGTAACGATGCATGCGCCGTTGTTAAACGATGTGGGCGAAGATGCAAAGGTAAGAAATAAGGTGGCTTTCTGAGCTGGATTGACGAAGGTCTGCTGACCTTCGCCCTGCGGCGGGCTGCTTGCGCAGTCCAAAACGCCTGCTTGCGTTTGGTCGAACTCTGGTTCTGCTGAACAACAATTCGTATAGCCACAAAAAAGCCCACCCCAAAAGGGTGGGCTTTTTTGTGGCTCAGCGTATTGGACAGATTCAGAACCAGTGCTTTGATTCGGAACTC
>CANEUT010000112.1 GCA_947441895.1 Rickettsiales bacterium
ATTTTGGGGCCACTGACCCCATTAAATGCCCGAAATGCGCGCATGCATGGCGCGTTGGGGCATCGAAGAAGGCGCCTCCCAAAGCAAAAAAAGAAGTGAAAGTGCTTCAAAAGCCTGTTCGTAAGCTGGATGCTGAAGAAGAATTGATGGGCGTGGCCGGCGATTTGCCCGATATTGAGGATGATGAAGACGGTATCGACATGGAGCCCATGGAAGATGAAACCGTTGAAATGACTTCGCTCGACGAGGTGGAGGAGCACGAAGAAAAAGAAGATACCGACCCGAATGGCGATGATGCCGAAGACGATATGTTCAGCGAATTGTCGGGTGATACCAAATTGGTCGATGACTATGAAGATGAGGAAGAAGATGATGAAGACGAGGAAGAAGATGAGGATGGCGAGGAAGAGGATGACGAGGATGATGACGACAGCCCACGCAAAAAGCGCCGCCGCTAACGCGAGCAAAGGAAATTCATGCGTCTAGTCACTAAAGATCCCGAGGCACACCTCATTGAGCTGCTGAATTTGATCGATGAAAATCGTCAGGGCTGGCAAGTGGTGTGTTTTGGTTTCTCGCGCTTGCTCGAACATTATCGCAGCGAATATCAAATCAAAATCGCCACCAATTTAATGAATGATTTGCTGGGTGACCGCGATGGCGCTATTTATGTGTGCGATGACGCCACGCTTTATGTGGCCGTGCGTAATTTTCCACGCGCACTCATGGAAAAAATGATTTTTCAGCTGCGCTATTTATTCATGGATGACCCGCTTTCCTATACGCCTGAGGGTGATGAGAATCCTGAATTTTCGACACTCTATGATATTGAAAATCAGTGGCAAGATTTCATGGATATTTGCAAGCGTCGCCTGATTAACCGCGTGCGTCAGTCGCAAGCGGCCAAAGGCATTCCGAAAGCAGCGGGCGCGGTGGCTCGCGGTGAAGAGCCACCACCACTGGCCACCAAAGAAATGAAGCTTTTTACTGCTTCCAGCCTTGCTAAAATTGAGAAAGATTTGCTGGATATTGATCTGAATGGCACCATTCGCCGCCAGCCCATTTGTGCGGCCATTCCAGAAACAAACGTGCGCACTGTGTTCGATGAAATGTACATTAACATCACGCATTTGCGTCAAATTATGGGGCTTGATATTGATCTGCTTTCCGATCGCTGGCTGTTTAAATACCTCACACAAATTCTTGATGATCGCATGCTGACGGCGATTCAGCGCAACCCCATTCGCTATCTGGCGAACCCCATTAGCCTTAACCTCAATATTCCCACCGTGCTTTCCAATCGCTTTTTGGAATTCGATGCGGCCATTAAGCCCAGCAGTAAAGTTTCCATTGTCATTGAACTGCAAATTGCTGATGTTTTTGCCGATATGTCGGCATTCTTGCTGGCGAAAGATACGGCGCAAAAACTGGGTTACCGTGTCTGTCTTGATGGCGTGACTGATCTGAGCTTCGCACAGATTGATCGTCAGCGTTTGGGCTTTGACCTTATTAAGCTGATTTGGAATGCCGATAGTGAAACTGATATTGGCTCACCCGCCAATCGCGCACTGGCCGAGGCGATTCGTCAATGCGGTAACAACCGCGTTATTCTCACGCGCTGCGATAATAAGCAGGCCGTGCAATATGGCCAGGCACTGGGGCTGGCATTGTTTCAGGGGCGCTATTTAGATATGCTGGTAAATCCAAAATCAGCCGTAAAAAATTAGCATGATTGAATGGATTGCCGCGCATCAATTTGTTTTATCGGGCATTGCCTTTCTGCTGATCATTGGTCCGGCGATTGGTAATTATGCCTGTTCGGTAGTGTATCGTTTGCCGCGTGGACAAACGCCGTTTGAACGTCACCCATTTTGTGGCCACTGCAACGCTAATTTGAAGCCGATTGATTTAGCACCCATTATTTCATGGTTTTCTACACGCGGAAAATGCCGCTATTGCGGCGGTGCCATTCCGCCCATTTACACCATCATCGAAATTACCTGCGGCATCGTTTTTATTGCGTATTTTTTGCAGTTCGGCATCAGCGAGCAGTTCATTATTTACACCGCCTATGCCACGTTTGTGGTGATTGCTGCGGCTATTCAGTGGCAGCAGGGCTGGCTCAGTTCCAGTATTTATGGCTATGCTATTACCTGCGCGGTGTTAGCGCGGGTGCTGGCCGAACAGACCATTTATGGCTGCGTGCAGAGCATTGTGATTATGATGACCATTATGCTGGGGCTGATGCGTTTGCGCGGCAAACCGGTCGATCCACTCAGCAAGCCGTGGCTATGGTGGTTTGTGCTGATGGGCGTGGTGTTGCCCATTCATTATTGGCACATTATTGCCGGCATTTATGTGCTGAAGCTTTGCGTGCCAAAACGCTGGCGCGTGGTGGTCTATGCCGCAAGTGCGCTTGCACTGCCCGTTATTCTACCGTCACTGATTTAGCTAAATTGCGTGGCTGATCAACATCGGTGCCCTTCAGTACGGCGGTGTAATAGGCCAGCAATTGTGCTGGCACCGCATATAAAATGGGTGACACAAACGCATGCACCGATGGCAGCGTGATGGATTCGCTCACCACATTACCAAGTTCCGCAATGCCCTCGGCGTTGCTGAACACAATAATTTTTCCACCACGCGCGGCGGCTTCCTGAATGTTGCTGGCGGTTTTTTCAAACAATGCATCATGCGGTGCAAACGCAATGACGGGCACTGATTCATCGATCAAAGCAATGGGGCCATGTTTCATTTCACCCGCCGCATAGGCTTCGGCATGAATATAGGAAATTTCCTTCATTTTCAGCGCAGCTTCATGCGCAATGGCATAGCTGGTGCCACGACCAATATAGAGCATGTCGCGGGCATACTGAATTTTATGCGCCAGTTTTTCGATGGCATCGGCGTGGTGTAAAATTTCAGATATACGGGCAGGGACTTCGGCCAGTGCAAATGTTAGTTGCGCCATTTCATCGTTACTCAGCGTTCCGCGTGCATCGGCCAATGCCAGTGTAAGACAGGCAAGCACGGTGAGTTGCGTGGTGAATGCTTTGGTGCTGGCTACCCCAATTTCAGGGCCGGCATGGGTGTAAAGCGTTGCCTCTGCCTCGTGCGACATGGTCGATTCGGGCACGTTGACAATGGCCAAGGTGTGCTGACCCTGTGATTTAGCATAACGCAGTGCGGCTAGCGTATCCGCCGTTTCGCCCGACTGCGAAATAACCAAGGTGAGGCCATTTTTCTGCATCACCGGTTCGCGGTAGCGAAACTCGGAAGCATAATCAATTTCCACGGGCAGTTTGGTGATTGATTCCAGCCAGTAACGCGCACAAAGCCCAGCATAAAATGACGTGCCGCACGCCACAATGGTAATGCAGCTCACTTCGCTTAACGCAAAGGGAAGGGCTGGCAATGCAATGCGGGCGGTGGTGGGGTTATAATACACATTCAGGGTTTGACCGATGACGGTTGGCTGCTCAAAAATTTCTTTTTGCATGAAGTGGCGATAATCACCCTTGCCGGTGGTGGCGCCCGTCAGCGCGGTCACCTTAATTGGGCGTTCCACGATTGCATCATCCGCATTAAAAATGGTTACCCCATCGCGGCGAATTTCGGCCCAGTCGCCTTCTTCCAAATAGCAAATTTTCTGGGTGAGAGGGGCGAGTGCCACCGCGTCGGACCCTAAATAATTTTCGCCCTGACCAAACCCCAGCGCCAGTGGTGAACCACGGCGGGCGGCATAAATAGCATCGGGGTGGTTGGCGAATAAAATGCCCAGTGCAAAGGCACCTTTTAAGCGCTTCAAGCAAGCGGCCACGGCGTCACGCGGTGACAAGCCTTTGTTCAAATAAAACGTGATGAGCTGGGGCACCACTTCGGTGTCGGTCTGGCTGGTAAACGCATGGCCCAACCCTTCAAGTTCTGCCCGCAACGCCTGAAAATTCTCGATGATACCATTATGAACCACCGCCACTTTATCGGTGGCGTGTGGGTGAGCATTGATTTCGGTAGGCAAGCCGTGTGTGGCCCAGCGTGTGTGGCCAATGCCCAATGTGCCACCGAGTGGATGCGCGCTCACCGCTGCTTCAAGCGCGGCCAGCTTGCCTTGGGCGCGGCGACGTTCAATGGCACCATTCACCAGCGTGGCAATGCCGGCTGAATCATAGCCGCGATATTCCAGACGCTTTAACGCATCGAGCACCAAGGGGGCTGCCAGCTGATTGCCAACGACGCCAATAATTCCGCACATAATATACCTCTTCTGGCACACCGGTTACCACCGGCATAGACGGGTCGCAAACGTTATATTTTGTAAGTAGTTGTGAATCATATCGATTCGCTTAATGATTTCTTAAGGTGCTTCGTGTAGCAAAGCAAAATGAGTCATTCTGTCTATCACCTCTATCGTAATAGCGTGGCCCTTTTATGTGCGCTGCTGATTGCGTTATTGGCGGTCAGTTTCGTTGGCTTATCATTTTTTGAATCACGCCGCCATGCCCAGCATGAGCTTGATGTGCAAGCACGCATGATTGCACTCACATTGGCCAAATCACCTGCTTTTTCCAGCGATAAGGCGCTTGAAAATGAGCTGAAACCAGCGGGCGTGAATCCGCTGCTGCAAATTGCCTGCATGCTGGATGTGGATGGAAAACCCCGTGCGCTGATTTATGGACGCGATGCCGACGCTTCTTTTTCATGCGAACAGGCGCTGGCCTTGAAGCCCAGCCTACACACCATTTTGGTTCATGCACCCGTTATTGACCCCGTATTGGGTAAACCTCTCGGTGACATTTGGTTGATGGGGCGCATTCCCACCATGCAGATTGATGGGGCAGCGTGGTTATCGGTGGCAGTGGTTATTGCTCTGTTTTTCAGTCTTATGTGCTGGGCGCTTGGCAAGCGGCTGGAAAATACACTCATGAAACCCATTCGCCATATTGCCACCACCGCACAGCGCGTTTCGCTTTATAAAGATTATTCATTGCGCGTGGTTTCGGGAGCATTGAATGTTATGCCGCGTGAAATTGAATCGCTCAGCGATTCATTCAATGGCATGCTCGATGAAATTGAAGATCGCAATAGCAGGCTGACCCGTAAAACGCGTGATTTTGAAAAAGCACGCATTGATGCGGAAGCGGCGAATGTCGCAAAATCGCAATTTTTGGCAAATGTCAGCCATGAATTGCGCACACCGCTGAATGCCATTATTGGATTTTCAACCATGCTGCATGAAGAGCAATTTGGCCCACTGGGGAACGCCAAATATACCGAATATGCACGCGATATTCATGATTCCGGTAAGCATTTGCTTGATGTAATCAATGATATTCTTGATCTTTCGAAAGCGGAAACCGGAACGCTTAGTATGGTGTGGGGATCGGTTTCATTACAAAAAATCATCGAGAAGGCGCTCAACATTGTTGCCGGTCAGGCGCATCACCGTAAAATTGATATTTATACCGATTTCCCTGAGAAAATGCCTAAAATGATTGCCGATCGCGTGCGGGTGATGCAAATTTTGCTCAACCTCCTTTCCAACGCCATTAAATTTACCCCGGAAGGTGGCAAAATTATTATACGCGCCTTTGCC
>CANEUT010000113.1 GCA_947441895.1 Rickettsiales bacterium
CAGCAGCGGAATAAACACCGCAATGAGCGAAACGGTGATGGAAATAACCGTGAAGGTAATTTCCTTGGCACCTTTAATGGCAGCTTCCACCGGGTCATCGCCCTGTTCAACATGGTGTGTCATGTTTTCGATCATGACAATGGCGTCATCGATAATGAACCCCACCGATACCGTGAGTGCCATGAGCGAAATAATGTTCAGGCTGTAACCCAGCAGATACATGCCGACCACCGTTCCTGCCAGGGTGAGTGGCAGGGTGATGCTGGCGGCAATAGTAGGTATGATGCGCCCCAGCGAAAAATAGACCACCAGTAATACCAGTATGCCTGCAATGATGAGGGTAAGCTCGACATCGTGCACGCTGTCGCGGATGGTGATGGTGTTATCGGTCAGCACCGTAATTTCGGTGCCGGCTGGCATCCACTGTTTCAGTTGCGGCAAAAGGGCTTTGATGCCATCCACCGTTTCAATGACATTGGCATCGGGCTGTTTGGTGATAAGAATGGGAATGGCTTTTTTGGTGCCGAACCAACCATTCTGGCGATTGCTTTGCGCGCTATCGGTGATGCGTGCGACGTCGGATAATCGCAAGGCGCTGTTTGTACCGGTGGCCAGCAGTAACGGAGCATATTCAGCCGCCGTTTTTAGCTGGTCGTTCATGCCAATAGCATAGGATTGGTTGCCCTGCTGCATGATGCCTTTGGGAAGATTGATATTGGCGCTGGTGAGCAGTGCGCGCACCTGCTCCAGATCAAACCCTGCGCCATGCAATGCCGTTGGGTTGATTTCTACTCGCACCGCCGGTTTTGCGCCGCCGCCAATTTGCACTTGTGCCACCCCCTTCACCTGCGAAATGCGCTGGGCAAGAATGGAATCGGTCGCATCATAAAGTTCGGTGTTGGTAATAAGATCGGAAGTGACCGCAAGAATAAGCACCGGCGAATCTGCCGGATTGATTTTGCGATAGGTGGGCGGGCTTGGCAGATCGACCGGCAAATCACTTCCGCTGTTGTTGATGGCGGCCTGTACATCGCGTGCAGCACCATTAATGTCGCGGTTAAAATCGAAGGTGGCGGTGATGTTGGTAACGCCTTCGTTGCTGGTGGATGTCAGTTCGGTGACACCAGCAATAGCTCCCAGTCGGCGCTCTAGTGGTGCTGCCACCGTGGCGGCCATGGTCTCGGGGTCGGCACCGGGCAGTCGTGCGGTTACATTGACAATGGGAAAATCGACCCGTGGCAGGGCAGCAATGGGAAGGGCGTTAAACGCCATGGCACCGGCCAGAAAAAGGCCAATCGATAAAAGAATGCTGGCCACGGGGCGACGAATAAAAATTTCAGAAATGCTCATGGGCCAACCCTGAAACGTTGGCGTAAACGTTCCATCGCCAAATAAATAACCGGCGTGGTGTAAAGGGTGAGTAGCTGCGAGACAATGAGCCCACCGACAATGCAGATGCCCAGTGGACGACGCAGTTCAGCGCCTATGCCCTGATCAAACGCCAGCGGCAGCGCGCCAAGCAGTGCGGCCATGGTGGTCATCATGATGGGGCGGAAACGCAGCAAGCATGCCTGATAAATAGCTTCCGCGGGTGAAAGATGATGTTCGCGTTCCGCCATGAGCGCAAAATCGATCATCATGATGGCATTTTTCTTCACAATACCCATGAGTAGAATAATGCCGACAATGCCGATGATGGAAAGATCATGGCCGGTGATAAGCAACGCCAGCAGCGCTCCAACGCCCGCCGATGGTAAGGTGGAAAGAATGGTGATGGGGTGGGCGGCGCTTTCATACAGCACACCCAGCACAATATAAATGGCAATGATCGCCGTCAGCATCAGTAATGGTTGGTTGGCGAGCGATTTGCGAAATTCCGCCGCATCACCGCTGAATTCACTGGCAATGCTGTTCGGCATGGAAAGCTCGCGCTCGAGGCGGTGAATGGTGTCGATTGCTTCACCCAGCGATGCGCCTGGCGCTAAATTAAAACTGACCGTGATAGAGGGGAACTGGCCTTGCCGCATGATGGCCAGTGGTGCAGCCACGGTGCTAATGCGGGCAAATGCCCCCAGTGGAACTAATGCGCCGCTGGTTGATTTGATGCGCAATGTTTCGAGTGTTTGTGGCGTTTGCAGTGTTTCGGGGCTTACTTCCAGAATGACGCGGTATTGGTTGACCTGCGCATAGACCGTTGAAATTTGCCGCTGGCCAAATGCGCTGTAAAGCGTGTTATCAATTGCCTCTGCTGAAATGCCAAGGCGTGATGCCTGGTCACGATCGATGGTGATGTTAACCTTAAGTCCGCCGGGTTGCTGGTCGCTTGCCACATCGGTGAATGTCGCCATGTTTTTCATTTTGCTGATGAGCTTGGCGGCCCATGTTTCCAGTGTTTCAGCATTGAGATCGGTGAGGGTGTATTGATATTGGGTGCGGCTGATGCGGGTGCTAATTTGAATGTCTTGTGCCACTTGTAAGTGAACGCTTATGCCGGTGACCGACGCGAATTGATGGTTGAGCCGCGCCATCACTTTTTCAGCGTTGGCACGATGATCGCGGTCCTTCAGCATAATGGACATGCGGCCACTATTGGGCGTGGTGTTGATGTCGCTGACCCCAATAAATGACGCGACAGATTCCACCGCCGGATCGGCCATGGCGATGGCGGAAACGGCATGTTGCAGGCGCGACATCTCCGCGAATGATACAGTCTGCGCGGCATCGGTGGTAGCGATGATTTGGCCGGTATCTTCGCTCGGCAGGAAGCCTTTGGGCGAGATGATGTAGAGCACGATGGTGATAATTAATGTGGCGAGTGTTACCAGTAATGTGGCGCGTTGGCGGCGTAATACCCATTGCAAGCTACTGGCATAGCCATGGGTAAGGCGTGCGAAGAAGCTGTTCTCATCGGTTGGCTTAGAAGGTGCGGCATCTTTTAATAGATAGGCACACATCATGGGGGTGAGGGTGAGAGAAACCACCATGGAAACCAGTACAGTGATGGAAAGGGTGAGGGCAAATTCACGGAAAAGACGGCCAATGATGCCGCTCATAAACAGCAGCGGAATGAAGACTGCAATCAGCGATAAGGTGAGCGAAACCACGGTGAAGCCAATTTCTTTGGCGCCTTTATAGGCGGCCATAAGCGGCTTTTCGCCGCGCTCGATGTAACGCACAATGTTTTCGATCATGACAATCATATCATCGACCACAAAACCGGCGGCAATGGTCAGTGCCATGAGGGAGAGATTATCGAGGCTGAAACCACACCAGGCCATGATGCCAAAGCTGCTGATGAGTGATAGCGGCAGCGCAATGGCAGGAATGATGGTGGCGCGCGCGCTGCCCAGAAAAAGATAGATGACAAGGATGACCAGGCCAATGGTGAGGATGAGTGTAAACTGCACATCATGCACGGAAGCGCGAATGGTTTGGGTGCGGTCGGTAAGCATGGTTACTTCAAGTGCTGGCGGCAACCCGCTTTGCAGCTGTGGCAGCATTTTTTTAATACGATCTACCGTATCAACAATGTTGGCACCGGGCTGGCGCTGAATATCGACAATCACTGCGGGTTGCCCATTCACCCAGCCGCCAACACGCGCATTTTCTACACCCTGAATAACCGTGCCCACATCGCGTACCCGCACAATAGTAGTTTTATTTTTGGCGAGAATAATGTTGCGGTAGGTTTCCAGATCACTGATCTGGTCGTTCACATCCAGCTGGGTGGCTTGCAGCGGTCCATCGAAACTTCCTTTGGGCAAATTCACATTCGCTCTGGCGAGCACGCTGCGCACATCATCAAGCCCAATGCCGTAACTGGCAAGGCGATTGGGGTCGATTTGAATGCGGTATGCAGGGCGTTGACCACCCTGTGTCAGCACGCGCCCCACACCACTGACTTGCGATAACTTCTGCGCCAGAATGGTGTTGGCCACATCGTTGATGGTGGTGATGGGCAATGTTTTGCTGGTGAGGGCGATGGTTAGAATCGCCGGATCGGCCGGATTTACTTTTGAATAGCTTGGCGGATAGGGCAGGTTGGGCGGCAGCACGCCACCGGCTGCATTAATGGCGGCCTGCACATCTTGCGCGGCCACGTCGATATCATCGCCCAAATTAAACTGCAGGGTGATGGAACTGAGACCCTCGGCGCTGGTGGAAAGCATGGTGGTGAGGCCAGGAATGGAACCAAACTGGCGCTCCAGCGGCGCGGTGATGAGGGATGCCATGGTTTCGGCCGAAGCGCCGGGCAGCTTGGTGCTCACTTGCAACGTGGGAAAATCGACCTGCGGTAATGCCGCCACCGGCAATGATAAATAACCCATGATGCCGCTAAGCAGCAGTGCAATCGCCAGTAACGTTGTACCGACTGGGCGAGCAATGAATAGTGATGATATATTCATAGGGCTTAGCTAACAGTGCCTAGGTTGCGCGTTTAGGGGCGGGCTTTTTTTTCTGGGCCAGTTTTTTTGCTGCGTCTTTGGTGGGAGCCGTGGTTTCGGCTTTGGGTTGCGTGGCAGGGGGGGCGTCATTTTTAGGTTCGCCGGTGACGGGCGTTTCTTTCTTGGGTTGCTCAACCCGTACGGCGCTGCCATCTTGCAAGCTGGCCATGCCGTCGGTGACAATGACGGCGTTTTCTTCTAGCCCTTGTTCAATCACCGAATAATCATTGAGTGTAATGCCAACGGTCACTGGCTGCACCGAAACTTTACCTTCTTTTTCATGGTGCAGAAAAACATACGCACCCTTTGGCCCATGTTGAATGGCGGGGGTGTGAACGGTGAGGGCGTTTTTCTGGGTGGTGAGCAGCAGCCGAACAGTGCTGAACGCGCCAGGCCATAAGGCGCGGCTGCGGTTGGGGAAGGTGGCCTTCAGACGAATGGTTCCGGTGGTTTGGTCAATCTGGTTATCAACCAATTCCAGTTTACCGTTATCAATGATGGTTTTATTATCCGATGCCAGCGCATCAACCGTTAAGCGACCCTTACCCATTTGCGCGTTGATGGCTTCGAGTTGTTGCTGTGGCAAGCTGAAGATAACCGAAATGGGCGAAAGCTGGGTGAGCACCACAATGCCCGTTGCATCGGCGGCGCGAATAATATTGCCTTGATCGACCTGACGGATACCCGTGCGGCCCGCAATGGGGGCGGTGATGGTGGTGTAGCTAAGTGAGGCTTGGGCGTTATTGATCGCCGCCTGATCGCCCAGCAGGGTTGCTTCCAGCTGTTTAACGGTGGCGCGCCCAGTGTCGAGTACCTGGCGTGAGACGCTGTTGCCCAGCTTCACATAGCGATTCAAATCAACCCGCGCATTGGCAAGCTGCGCCGAGGTTTTGGCTTTGGTGGCCACGGCCTGATCATATTGTGCCTGATAGGTGCGTGGGTCAATGTGTGCCAGCACTTGTCCGGCTTTTACCTCTTGCCCCTCGCGGAAGTGAATGGTCATTAACTGTCCATCGACCTGCGGGCGCACAGTGACGGTTTGATAAGCCTGAACGGTGCCAAGACCAGTTAAGTAAACAGGTATGTCTCTGCGAGTGGGCGATGCCACGCTGACTTGGGTGGCAGATTGTTTGTTAGAG
>CANEUT010000114.1 GCA_947441895.1 Rickettsiales bacterium
GTACTCTATGTTTCGGGTGATCGCGTGGACTTCCCCGAGCGCGCCGCGCTGGCATTGAAAAAAATTGCCAAGAAAACACTGAGCGAACTGGCCGAGCGCGATGCAAAACTTATCAACCGTCGTTTGAACCGCGTCAGCGTGCGCGATACGCGCAGCCGTTGGGGCAGCTGTTCATCCACCGCCCGTCTTTCCTTCTCGTGGCGCCTTATCTTCGCACCACGCGAGGTGATGGAATATGTGGTGGCGCATGAAGTGGCGCACTTACGTCACATGAATCACAGCCCGGCTTTCTGGAACGCAGTGGAATTCCTCTGCCCCGAATATGAAGCCGCCAAAGACTGGCTGAAGCTGCACGGCAAAGACCTGTACCGGTTTAATGTGTAGATTTCTCTGTCATCCTGAGCATCGCGAAGGATCTCACTTGGCAGTTCACTGAATATTAGATTCTTCACTGCGTTCAGAATGACAAATCCTTTGTAGCTGTCATCCCCGCGTAAGCGGGGATCCAGCGCGGCGCGTCTGCGCCGCTAATATTATTTTAGGTCTGGATCCCGGTGTTGCTAACGCAAACCGGGATAACCATTACGGACTCGTCGGCGCTTGCTCAATCGGCTTTTTCATCAGCATATCGAATGGCGTGGCCGGTGCATTGACGGTTGCTGCAGGCTGCTGAGTATTTGCTGTAGGTTGAGCCATCACCGGTGAAGGTGGAGTAAAAGGTGCGGGCGCTGTCGGCGCGGCACTCGCCGCCGACGGCGATGCATTTTCTACCACCGGTGCTGGCGCCTGTTCGGCAGCCGGTTCAGGGTGGGCGAGCCCAAAGGGTGAATCTTGCGGAATCACGATCGGCGCATCGGTCATTGGCTGACTATCGCCGTCGGTATTATTACTCGCGCCACCAAACAACCATGGCAGCAAACCATCGCTCGAGGTGGTGCTGGTGGGAATCGGCAGCGCCTTCTGCCCTTCCATCGCCTTGGTCATGAACGCATGCCATACGGCGGCGGGAATGGTACCGCCCATCACCTTGGCCATCGATTTATTGTCATCATTACCCACCCACACACCGGCCACCAGCTGCGGGGTGAAGCCAATGAACCAGGCATCTTTAAATTCCTGGCTGGTGCCAGTTTTACCGCCCGCCGAACGATCTTTCAGTTTAGCCTTAAAGCCGGTGCCACGACTCACGCCATCGACCAGCATGTAATTCATCATCTCCACCGTGCCATTGCTCAGCACCTGTTCGGCTGGTTTTTCTTCACGCTTATAAAGTTCCTCACCCGTGTTGGTGCGAATGCGCAAAATGCCATAGGGCTCAACCTTATTGCCGTGGTTAGCCAAATGAGCATAGGCACCGGTCATTTCCACCAGCGTTGCTTCCACCGCGCCCAGCGCGATGGATGGATGCGGCGGCACATCGGGAATACCCAGACGCATGGCCATGTTCGCCACGCGCTCAATGCCCGCATATTGGCTAATGCGCACCGACACCGTGTTGAGTGATTCGCGCAGCGCTTGCACCAACGGCACCTCGCCTTTGAAGGTGCGGTGCGAATTTTCAGGCTCCCATAATTTATTACCCACCTGAATGGAAATAGGCGCATCTTCCACCACCGAAAGCGGGGTCATGCCAGCCTCAAGCGCGGCCAGATAAACAAATAATTTAAACACCGAACCCGGCTGACGCTTGGCCTGCGCCGCGCGGTTATATTGGCTTTTCGCATACGACAATCCACCCACCATGGCTTTCACCGCGCCATCGGGTGTCATGGCCACAATAGCACCTTGGCTCACGCGTTTGGGTGGGCCTTCGGTGCTGACAATGGTTTGCAACGCATCAGCCGCCTGTGTTTGCAATGTGCCCGACATGGTGGTGGTAACAATTAAATCCTGATCGGCCTGACCAATGTAATTGGGCACCTGATCGATAATCCAATCGGTGAAATAACGCACATCACCACCTTCGGCCGTGTGGGCGGGTGACTTGGTATAGCTGTCCATGGTGGGGGCGATGTCTTTCTCGCGAATATAGCCCGCATCTTCCATATTCACCAACACCTGATGCACACGATCACGCGCACGCTCCACACTGGCCGCCGGTGAATAACGCGAGGGGGCTTTCAGCAAGCCCGCCATCAGGGCCGATTCATAAAGGTTAAGATCGGTCGCGCTTTTGCTGAAATAGCGATGGGCCGCTGCATCGACCCCAAACGCACCCGAACCAAGGTAAACGCGGTTCAGGTAAATCGCCATAATCTCTTTTTTGGTGAAGCGCCCTTCCAGCCAGAAAGCCAGCAGCAATTCCTGTAATTTGCGGGATAGCGAACGTTCCGGCGTGAGAAAAACATTCTTCGCCACTTGCTGGGTAATGGTCGATCCGCCTTGCACCAAATGCCCACGGGCCACATTGGTAATCACCGCCCGTAAAATGCCCCAAATATCCACCCCGTGATGCTCGAAGAATCGGCGATCTTCCGTCGCAATCACCGCCTGCACCAAGGTTTTTGGTAATTTATCATAGGGCAAATAACTGCCATACACATCGCCATAATTGGCAATAATGCGGCCATCTTCATTTTCAATGGTAATGCCCTGCTGTTTTTTTATCGTCTCAAGCGCGTGAATATCGGGCAGCTTGCTTGCCGCAATCATGATTAAAACACCAAGCACAATAAACCCGGCCATGGCCAAGCGCACCAGCACCACCCACAAGGCGCGACGCTTTAAAAACGCGACGATTCTGTTGCCGCCTGCAGTGCGGCGCTTCACCCCTATTTTTACAGAGGGTGATGTTCTGCGTGCAGGCGCTGCTTTGCGCGGCGCGCCCGCCGGGCGAGGCTTACGGGGTTTGGTGGGTTTATCGATCATCCGCGTTTCCTAGCCGAATTTTTTGCCGCCTCCTATTAAAATTATTGTTTGCTTCGGTTTTTGTCTGCTGACAAAACCTGCGCCTGCTACCGCAGCTCATGGCTGGCTCGCCCGGCTCGCGAGTACTTTCTAGCTAGTGCCGTCATATCGTTTAGGCTACACCAACATCAAACGCACCCCAAGGACCCCATGGACGAAACCACCTATCACCGCATTGTCGACGGCACATTAAGCCATTACGCCGAAAAGCTGGAACCCGCCTTTGAAAGCGGCGCGCTCGACGACCTCGACCTGCAAGGCGGGGTGCTGACACTGGTGACGGCACGCGGCACCACCTTGGTCATCAGCAAACATACGGCTTCCAAGCAGCTGTGGCTGGCATCGCCGGTTTCGGGCGGGCTTCACTTTTCCTATGATATGTCAAAACAACACTGGCATTTGCCCGACGGAAGACTATGTGACGAAGTAATCGTAAGCGAACTCAAAATCCACGGAATCGACATCACCCTATGAGCAACACCACCCCCGCCCCCAAGGGTAAAATCGGCAGCCTGCGTTATTTGGCGCGCTATGTTTACCCTTATCGCCGCCAAACCCTGTTTGCCAGCATTGCGCTGGTGTTCACGTCGGGCGGCGTGCTGGGCATGGGCGCCGCACTGAAATATCTGGTCGATAACGGCATCGCCAAAGGCAACGATGATTTGCTGGCCCAGGGTTACATTATTGCGTTGATTGTGGTGGTGGCGCTGGCGGTTGGCACCTATGCGCGCTATTCACTGGTTTCATGGATTGGTGAAAAAGTCGTGGCCGATATTCGCCGCGATGTGTTCGCCAAAGTGCTTTCCATGAACACGGCCTATTTTGAATCCACCCGCACTGGCGATTTGCTATCGCGCATCACCACCGACACCACGCTGCTGCAAAACGTGGTTGGCTCATCGGTCTCCATGTTCTTGCGCAATGCCCTCACCTGCATCGGTGGGTTTGTCATGCTGCTTATCACCAGCGTGCGGCTGGCCGAATTTGTGCTGCTCATGCTGCCGCTGGTCATTGTGCCCATTCTCATGCTGGGCAAGCGCGTGCGCGTGCTGTCGCGTAATACCCAAAACAAAGTGGGTGATATTTCATCACACGCGGAAGAAACCATCAGCGCCATTCGCACCGTGCATGCCATGGCGCTTGAAGAAGCCGAAAATATCCGTTTCGGCAACCTGGTCGATGAAACCATGAAAGTGGCGCTGGCGCGTATTCGCACGCGGGCACTGCTCACCGCCATTGTCATTTGCCTGGTGCTGGGCGCCGTCATCACCGTGCTTTATATTGGTGGGCAAGACGTGGTGGCCGGACGCATGACGCCCGGTAATTTATCGGCTTTCATTTTCTATGCCGTGCTCACGGCGGGTTCACTCGCTGCTGTGAGTGAAGTGGTTGGTGAATTGCAACGCGCCGCCGGTGCCACCGAACGGCTGATGGAAATGATGCAGCTTGACCCCGCCATCACCGCCCCTGCCAATCCGCATCATTTCACCAAACGCCCCGTGGGCCGCTTATCGTTTGAGCATGTCACCTTCCACTACCCGTCACGTCCTGAAGTGCCCGCGCTGTCGAACGTTTCTTTCCGCATTGAACCTGGCGAAACGGTGGCGATTGTTGGCCCATCGGGTGCGGGCAAAACCACCATCTTCCAACTGCTGCTGCGTTTTTATGATCCGCAATTTGGCATCATCCGCGTCGATGGTCACGATGTGCGCACGCTCGACCCACGTGAATGGCGCGGCCATATTGGCATGGTGCCGCAAGACCCGGTCATCTTCTCCACCAGCGCCTGGCAGAATATCCGCGCTGGCAAACCAAGCGCGAGTGATGCCGAGGTGCTTGCCGCGGCCGAATCCGCCGCCGCGCTGGAATTTTTGCAAGACCTGCCCGATGGCCTCAATACCTATCTGGGTGAAAAAGGCGTGCGGCTTTCTGGCGGCCAGCGCCAGCGCGTGGCCATTGCCCGCGCCATTGTGCGCAACCCTTCCGTGCTGCTGCTCGACGAAGCAACCAGCGCGCTGGATGCTGAAAATGAAACCACCATTCAAGCCGCACTCGTTGCGATTATGAAAGAGCGCACCACACTGGTGATTGCGCACCGCTTGGCCACGGTGGTGA
Source organism: Rickettsiales bacterium (assembly GCA_947441895.1). Taxonomy (GTDB): domain Bacteria; phylum Pseudomonadota; class Alphaproteobacteria; order Rickettsiales; family UBA3002; genus QFOX01. The sequence goes on from CANEUT010000114.1 coordinate 5,023, forward strand.
ATGCCAATCGCATTATTGTGCTCAATGATGGAAAAATTGAAGAGGTGGGAACCCATACACAACTGCTTGAATCCAGCGCGCTCTATCGCCGCTTGGCCGAGCTGCAATTTCAGGAGTAAATGATGGCGCTTGAAATCATTCCCTATGCACCCGAACATGGCGCGGTGTTTGATCGCCTGAATCGTGCGTGGATTGAAGAATTTTTTACCGTCGAACCCTTCGATGATTTAGTGCTCACCCAGCCCGAAAAATACATCGTCGCCCCCGGCGGTGAAATTTGGTCCGCCACGCTTGATGGTGAGGCTATTGGCAGCTGCGCTTTGTTGATTCTTGAACCGGGCATGTTTGAATTCACCAAACTTGGTGTTGACGCCAAGGCTCGTGGCAAAGGTGTTGCACGCGCCTTGCTGCGCCACTGCAAGCAACGTGCAAAAGCACGCGGCGCTCACACGCTCAGAATTTTTACCAGCCGCCGATTAATTCCTGCCAACAAGCTCTATGTCAGCGAAGGGTTCGTGGAAGTGGA
>CANEUT010000115.1 GCA_947441895.1 Rickettsiales bacterium
ATAGAATAAATCATTTAAATTCAGTTTGGTTAACTGCTAATGCTGGCAGTGGAAAAACAACGGCGCTTACCCATCGGGTGGTGTCGCTGCTGCTGCGTGGCGTGGTGCCCGAACACATTTGCTGCATTACCTATACCAAAGCGGCGGCCAGCGAAATGCAGATGCGGGTGCTGGGCCGCTTGCGTAAATTATTGCTGGCGAGCGATGAGGATTGCGCGCGCGATGTTCAAAAACTGCTGACCAGGGCGCCGTTGCCTGAAGAAATGCATCGTGCACGCCATTTGTTTGGCCAGGTGCTGGATAGCCCAATGGGCGGCGTTCAGCTGACCACTATTCACGGCTTTTGCCAAAGCATTTTGCGACGGTTTCCCATGGAGGCCGGCATTGCCCCGCATTTCACGGTACTGGAGGACACCGCGGCCGACACATTGCTGACACAGGCGAAGCACCGATTGCTATCGAATGTGCGCAACGGCGATAGGTGGTTGACCCAGGCCTTGGAACTTTTTGGCGAGCGCAGCGGCGAAATGCGGTTTGATACGCTGATGGGGGCCATTATTGCCAAGCGCGAACTGTGGCAAACCATCTGGCGTGCGCAAACACCGGACCGCCTGCGGGGGCACCTGTTCGCGCTTCATGGGTTGAATGAAAATGTGACCCAAGAAGTGCTCTATACGGCATTTATTCAATGCATAAGCCCAGCCGATGAGCAGGTGATTCGCCAGCATTTGTCGCAGCTGCTCAGCCATACAAACAAAGGTGAACCAGAAAAGGGGAGGGTTTTAGCAAATTGGTTATCTGCGGATTTGAGCAGTCGCCAAGTTATGATTGATGCATTCTGCAAGCTATTCCTAACAGACAAACACAAAATAAGGGATAAGCTACTTGCCAAAGATTTGTCGACATCTCCATTACAAACGACATTTGAATTATTGGCAACAAAAGCATTGTCGTTCCGCCAGGCTCAATTTGGTTTGGCCGCCGCCGAAGAAAGCTTCGCCATTGCCGTGCTGGCGCGTGATTTGCTGAAGCTTTACGAACAGGCCAAGCAATCCATGCAGGCGCTCGATTACGAAGATTTAATTGCCCGCACTCGCCAATTATTTTCGCAAAGCGAGAATTTGGGATGGGTGATGAGTAAGCTCGATCACCGCATCGACCATCTGCTGATTGATGAAGCGCAAGATACCAGCGCCGATCAGTGGCATATTGCGCAGTCGCTGGTGGAAGAATTGATTGCCGCGAATGCTGGTTTGGGTAGTGGCAATCAGCCGCGAAGCCTGCTGGTGGTGGGTGATGAGAAACAATCGATCTATAGCTTTTCAGGTGCCGCGCCCGAGCTTTTTGCCAGCAAAGAAGCCGAGTTTAAAACCATGCTGGAACATTCGGCGGCACCCATGGAAGTGCAGGTGCTTGATACATCTTATCGATCGGCCGAGGCAGTGCTGAAGCTGGTGAACCATGTGGCGGCTCAGCCTGATGTGGCGGTTGCGCTTAGTGCTGCTGGCGTCAGCCCGCCGCATAAGCTGCATCGGGTGCAAGCCACAGGGCGGGTGGTGTTTTATCCACCGCTCACTGCGCCCGAAAAAATAACACTGACACCACTCACCATTCCTACCGAATATCAAATTGTACGCAGCGGGCCGCAAATGCTAGCCGAAGAAGTGGCGGAAACCATTGCGGGCTGGATTGAGCAAAAACGCTGGCTGGCAAGCGAGGGCAGGCCGGTTCAAGCGGGTGATATTCTGGTGTTGGTGCATCGTCGTAAACCCATCGTATTGCCCTTGATTCGGGCGCTGGAGCGTAAAAACATTCCTGTCGCCGGACTTGATCGCCTCACCCTTGCGGATCATCTGGCCATGAAAGACCTGTTGGCGCTCATGCGCTGGTGCATGCATGTGGATGATGATTTGGCGCTGGCACAAGTGCTGCGTTCACCGCTGATTGGCATTTCTGATGAGGCTCTGCGCGGTTTTGCCCATGGGCGTGCGGGCAGCTTGTGGCATGAGTTGCAATCGAGCGACCATGCGGCATTGCTTCGTCATTGGCTTCACCAGCGCCATGCAATGCCGTATGAATTTTTGACCGAAGTGCTGGAAGTGGCAGGGGCGCGCAAACGTTTTGCCACGCGCTTTGGCGAAGAGGTGCACGAGGTGTTGGATGAGCTGAAAGAGCAGGCGGCCACCATGCCCGAAAATATGCAAAAAACTCTCACCCATTTTGCTGATTGGGTGGGTGGTAGCCGTCGTCAAATTAAGCGCGAACAAGAAGCAGGAGCAGTGAATCAGGTGCGCATTATGACCGTGCATGGCGCCAAAGGGTTGGAAGCGCCAATTGTGCTGATGGTCGATACCGACAGCGTGCCCGACACACGGCGCGAAGTGGTGTATTTTTCAATGAGCGCGCAAGGCCAAACATTACCGGTGGTAGCGCTTTCCGAAGAAGCGAAATATGCGCCGCTTCTGTTGGCCGCTAAGGAAAAGAAAAACGAACAATTGGTAAATGAATATCAGCGGCTTTTATATGTGGCGCTCACCCGCGCGCGCGAAGAATTGCATGTGTTTGGCATGGTGAGTAAAAAAGGTGAGGCCAAAACAGGCTCATGGTATGAAACGATTCGCCGCAGCATGAAAGATCTAAATGCCGTGGAAGAATGGGATGAGTTGGTGTTACGCGATGTGCGATCAGCCAGTGCTGCAAAAGCAACTGCTCAGCATGAAAACAAATTAGCCCCATTGCCGCCTTGGGCAAAAAATAACCCACGCACAATTGAAGTTACCCCGGCGGTGCGATCGTCATCGCAGTTGGGGGCTGGGCAAGTGCCAGCTTATGTGGTGGCAAGTGGCCAAAACATGCGTGAGCGCGGGGTGCGTATTCATCGTGTGCTGCAAATGCTGCATAAAGAAACCGATGAAAACTATATTTCCAAACTGGTGCGCTATGTGGCACCCGATTGGAATTTGGATGAACAAAAAAAGGCCATTATTGAAATTCACGCCCTTTTTAACCAACACCAATTTTTGTGGCAGCATTTGGCCCATGCGGAAGTGAATATCGCCGGAACCATTGATATGGCAGGCATTAAAACCCCTATCAGCGGACAGATAGATTTGCTGGTGGAAACGCCAACGGAAATCATTGTGCTTGATTATAAAACCGGCCGCCATGTTCCAACCAGTGCCGCTGAAGTATCAGAAAACTATCGGCTTCAGCTAAAAACCTATCAGGCATTACTGCGGCAAATTCATCCACAAAAGCCCGTGCGTGTGGCCATTTTATGGACATCCGTGCCACAGCTGATGTGGCTGGATGCGGCGGTGGAAAATACTCTATGGAATTTGGCCGTTGCTGCTTGACGAGTGCTACAAGCATGCCTATCTATACTGCATAGCAACAATGTTTCAGCGAGGCTTTCATGACCACTAAACATGTATCGGATGATGAATTTGACGGCATTGTGTTGGCTGATAAAGGCCATGTATTGGTCGATTTTTGGGCAGAATGGTGTGGCCCATGCAAACAAATTGGCCCCATTTTAGACGAAATTGGCAACGAAATGACTGGAAAACTCACCATTGCGAAGGTGAATATTGACCAGAATCCAGAGTCGCCGCAACGCTATGGTGTGCGCGGTATTCCCACGATGATTTTGTTCAAAGATGGCAAAGCTGTTGGCACCAAAGTGGGCTCGCTGCCCAAAAGCCAATTGGTGGAGTGGATTAACGGCCTCGTCGCTTAATTCATCTAAGTGCCCAATTCGCCGACCAGTACAGAATATCTTGTGAACGCGCTTGTCAGCGAATCATCGCTGACGCCGGTGATGGCTGCCGAAATTGAATGTTATGTGCTGCTGGCGGATGATTCGGTGGAAACCATGGAAGCTTTCTGGGCGCCGGTCGATGCCATGCTCCGCCAATCGAACGTGCCGCTGCTGCGCATTGAAAAAGAACGTGGTGTGAATCAGTTCGAGGTGGTGACAGCCATCACCACGCCTGATTTTTTGGCGATATCGCTCGATATTATTAAACAGGTGATTGAATATCAGGCGGCGCAGATGGAGGTGAAAGTTACCTTCGCGGCGAAACCCTTTGCTGATCAACCTTCCAGCGGTTTGCATTTGCATATTCACCTGGCCGATGCCGAGGGAAATAATGCCTTCCACAAACCCGAAGAATGGACCAGCGATGCGCTGCGTTTCAGCGTGGGCGGATTACTGGCGTCGCTACCGGAATCACTGACGACATTCTTTCCGAATGCGGATGATTATGCGCGGTTGGATGATGTTGACCATGTGCCAAAAAGCGCCAGCTGGGGTGCGAATAATCGCTATTGTGCGCTGCGTATTCCTATGAATCCTGACCCGTATCATAAATGGATTGAGCATCGTGTGCCGTGCGCCAATGCCCATCCGCGTGGAGCGATTAACGCGGTGCTGCGTGGCGTTTTGCGTGGCATGCGTGAACGGATTGAGCCGCCGGAACAAGAATATGGCAAGCCCACCACGGGGCTGGTGAAAAGCCTATCGCCCGCAGCCAGCGACGAGGCCGCGTAAAAACGCGCTGAATTTGGCGATATCGCCACCGCTTTCATGAATGAACTGCACAATGGCCGAACCCACCACCACACCATCGGCCAGCGGGGCCATGGCTTTCACATCATCGGCGGTTTTAATGCCAAACCCAACGCAAACCGGCAGTTGGGTGGCTTTGCGAATTTCTGCCATGTGACTGGCAATACGCGCAGCTGGCGCAGCAGCAGCACCCGTGATGCCCGCCACAGAAATATAGTAAAGATATCCATCGGCATGTTGGGTGAGTAGTGGCAGACGATGGGGCACGGAGGTTGGCGCAATGAGCCGCACCAGCGCAATGCCAGCCTTGCGCAGAATTGGCTCTAGCTCTGCGGCTTCTTCCGGAGGCAAATCAACAATAATCACGCCATCAACACCGGCCGCGGCAGCATCAGCCGCGAATTTTTCGTAACCATATACGTAAAGCGGGTTCAGATAGCCCATCAGCACCATGGGCGTGGCATGACGCGCGCGAAACTCGCGGGCGAGCACTAAAATTTTTTCTAAATCCGTGCCTGCTTCCAGTGCGCGCAAACCAGCGGCCTGAATGGTTGGGCCATCGGCCATGGGGTCGGAAAAGGGGATACCCATTTCAATAATATCGGCACCGTTTTCAGCCAACGCATCAAGCAGTTCAGCGGTTTTTTCTGGCGATGGATCACCACCCATGATGAAAGGGATGAACGCGGCGCGGTTAGCCGCTTTACAGCGGGCGAATGCTTGCGCGATGCGGCTCATAGCTTCACCCCAAGTGCTTCGGCCACGGTGAAAATATCTTTATCACCACGACCACAGAGATTCATCACCAGTATCTGATCTTTCGGCATGGTGGGGGCGCGTTTGATGACGTGGGCGAGGGCATGCGCCGGTTCGAGCGCAGGAAGAATTCCCTCTGTCTGTGCTAAAACTTTAAAGGCACTTAGTGCCTCGTTGTCGGTCGCGGAAACATATTCCACGCGCTTGATGTCATGCAGATA
>CANEUT010000116.1 GCA_947441895.1 Rickettsiales bacterium
ATCATACAGAATATGCTGCGCGGCCCACATCTGGTGCTGGCCCACATCGGTGGTAATATAAAAATCTTTTTTTTCCAGATGATGATTCAAACGGCGCAGCGCGTGCTGCGGTTTAATATGTTTGCCCACCTGCTTATAGCCAAAGCTATCGCGTGCGCGCCACACATCAATCTGCTTCCACCATTTGTTCAGCGCATCTTTTTGCAGCACAGGTTTTTTCTTGCGCCACAGCGCAATCATCATCTCCACCACTTCGGCGGCGTCACCCACAATGCCAACATCCACCTGCACAATTTTATCAATCGAGCTGGCATCGATATCGACATGGATTTTTTTTGATTTTTGCGCGAACGCGTCGAGGCGCCCCGTCACCCGATCATCGAACCGCGCGCCAAGGTTTATCATCACATCGCACTCGCTCATGCACATGTTCGCTTCCAGCGAGCCGTGCATGCCGGGCATGCCCAGAAATTGTTTGTCGTTGCCCGGAAAAGCGCCGAGGCCCATCAGCGTCGTCGTCACCGGAAAGCCCGTCATATGCACGAATTTTGTCAGCGCTTCGCAGGCCTCGGCGCCCGCATTCACCACGCCGCCACCCACATAGAACAGCGGCCGTTTTGCCTTGCTCATCAGCTCAATCGCACGCTCAACAAGCCTTGCATCGGCCTTCTTCACCGGCTTATAGCTTGAACGCGAAACCGGCTGTTTGCCATGATAAATGCCGGTGGCGTTCAGCACATCTTTGGGCACATCCACCAGCACGGGGCCAGGGCGACCACTGGTTGCCACGTGGAACGCCTCATGCAGAATGCGGCCCAAATCATTCACGTTTTTCACCAGGTAATTATGCTTGGTGGCGGAACGGGTAATGCCCACCACATCGGCCTCTTGGAACGCGTCCGAACCGATGAGATGCGTGGGCACCTGACCCGTGACGCACACGAGGGGAATCGAATCCATCAGCGCGTCGGTCAGCGCCGTCACCGTGTTGGTGGCGCCGGGGCCACTCGTCACCATCAGCACGCCTACTTTACCGGTGGACCTGGCATAGCCTTCGGCGGCATGGCCCGCGCCTTGTTCGTGCCGCACCAGAATGTGCCGCAGTTTATTTTGTTTAAACAGCGCATCATACACCGGCAGCACCGCCCCACCGGGATAGCCAAACACCACTTCGGTGCCGTTATCGAGCATGGCTTGAATGACAATTTCAGCACCCGTCAGCTCACGGCCAGCGCCAGTGCGCGGCGCTTCGCCACGCTTGCTTTCGCGGGTGGGGGTTTGTGTTTGGGGGGTCAAAAAATCATCCGCCGTCAGGCGAATATGAAGTGCCTTGGCCTCTTTCAGCAAGGTCACCTGATGGCGCGTGGGGATGAGATCCCACTGTGAAACCGCGCTCGCGGTGACGTTACAAATCTCGGCCACCACGTTGGTGCCGCCGAACTTGGCAATGATGTTTTCTTTTGCGTCCATGGGGCTGGTGTTTAGGTAAACTAAACTAAAATGTCAAACCCGATTTTAGTTTAGATAGTAATTGCGGCAAAGCTGCGTGGGGGCGAAGTCGCCCCCAAACCCCCTCGTTCGCTGTCGCTCCGGCTCGCCATGGAAGGCTACGCAGGAATACTACAAACGCTGGAAGGGATGGAGCGAGCTGGGGGAGCGAGCCATCAGCCCGCGAAGCGGCGCACGTGGTTGATCAGGAGATCAACCACGTGCATCAATATCAGCTACCTAACGCAGTAGCGTTAGGTAGCTGATTTCTGATCCAAGTTAATTGGCGTTTGGCATAATTGCGGGTGTTTTGCTGGGCTTGGGTAATGGCATCTTCCAGCGTCATGGTGCCGCCCAAATAGGCCATCAGCTCGGGCACGCCATGGGCACGCAAAATGGGCGTGTCGGGGTGCAGATTCAGCGCCATCAGCGCTTTCACCTCATCAAGCGCGCCATTGTGCATCATGATTTTAAACCGCTGGTCGATGCGCTGATAGAGCAGCGCGCGGTCGATTTCCATGGCAAAACATTCGAAGTTGGCTTCCGGAAACAGCTTAATAGTGCTTGCTTTTTGCCACTCATCGAGGCTTTTGCCCGTGGCCTGAACCACCTCCAGCGCGCGCAGCAAGCGCTGCGTGTCACCCGGTTTCAATTTCGCCGCCATCACCGCATCTTCTTTAGCAAGCCTCACGTGCAACGCCTCGCGCGGCAGGGCGCGCACGCCGTCACGAATATCGACCGGAATGGGTGGAATGCTCGACAGCCCCTCCATCAGCGCTTTGATATACATGCCCGTACCGCCGACCAATAAGGGAGTTTTTCCCTGTTGCCAGCAGTCGCGAATCACCGGTTCCACCAGCTTTAGCCACACCGCGACGGATGTGGGCGACGAAGCTGGCAACACGCCATAAAGCGCATGTTCAGTTTGTCTTTCCTCATCCTCCGTCGGCCTGGCGGTAATGACCCTGAGGGTCGAAACCATCTGCATGGCATCGGCATTGATAATCACCGTGGGGCACCCGGCCGCCATGGCCATGGCCCGCGCCGATTTGCCAGAACCGGTGGGGCCCACAAGAATGCTAATCTGTTTTGGTTGCTGCATTTATTTTAAACCGTTATGAGCACTCCGTTACATTATAGATTTTGTCATTCCCGCGAAAGCGGGAATCTCCTTTCGTTAAGTAGATCCCTGCTTGCGCAGGGATGACAATGGGAAATTGGAATAATCATGCGTCACGTACTTACATTCATCGGTTCCACCGCGAGTCCTGCCCCACTAGCGGCCACCATCACCAAGCTCACCGCCGCTTTTTCCGGCATGCCACTGCGCGCTTTGGCATCGGGCAAGGCCTATGATGTGGAGCTGGAATATGCGCTGACGCCGGAAGCCTTCGCCGCCCTCAAACAAAAAACCGATGCGCTGCAGATCGATTGCGTGATGCAGCCACTGGCGAACCGCGCCAAAAAACTGCTCATCAGCGATATGGATTCCACCATGATTGAGCAGGAATGCATTGACGAACTGGCCGATTGTGTGGGGCTGAAGCCCAAAGTTTCTGCCATCACCGAACGTGCCATGAATGGCGAGTTAGATTTTCCAAGCGCCCTGCGCGAACGCGTGGGCCTGCTTTCTGGCCTGCCCGTTTCGTCGCTCGAGGAAGTGTTCGCCGAACGTATTACCTTCATGCCCGGCGCGCGCACGCTGCTGAAAACCATGAAATCACGCGGCGCCCATTGCGTGCTGGTCTCCGGCGGCTTCACTTTTTTCACCAGCCGCGTGGCAAGTGCACTGGGGTTCGATGATGACGCAGCGAATGTGCTGCACATATCACGCGACAAACTCACCGGCACCGTGGCCGAACCCATTTTAGGGAAAGAAGCCAAGCTCGCCACGTTGCAGAAAATCTGCCGCACGCGCAGCATTGCCGTGGCCGAAACACTGGCCGTGGGTGATGGCGCGAATGATTTGCCCATGCTGATGGCAGCCGGCCTTGGCGTGGCTTATCATGCCAAACCGGTGGTGGGCGCCCAGGCCCACGCCGCCATTCGTTTTAATGATCTTTCGGCACTGCTTTACCTGCAAGGCATCGCTAACCACGAATGGGTGGTTTAGTTTTATTTGAAGGGGGCTCGCGCCCCCAACGCTAACGCTGACCCCCGCGCTTCGCGGCTCGCCATGAAAGGCTACGCACGCACCCCACAGCCATCTACCCTAACGCGTTTTCAATGACGGCGAGTACTAGGAGTTCAAGGCGAGGTGGCGCGCAGTGTAGCAGCGCTACATAAGCGTCAGCGAGTCCGCCGAACGACAACGTAATCGTCGTTATTCAAAACGCCTATTTTACGGAAACGGTCACGAACACCATATCGGCCCCATGCCCCACCCGCAGGAGGGCAAAATCATGGCCTGATTTTTTGGCATCGGCAATGGCGGCTTTCAGCGCGGCCACGGTTTCCACCGGCTGCTGATTGACTTCCAAAATGGTGTGACCGGGGCGAATGCCGCGCTTGGCGGCTTCACCGGCAGGGTCAATCTCCACCACCACCAGACCCTTTAAGCCCGGCTTCAGGTTGAATTGCTGGCGCATGGCATCGGTAATGGGCGTTAGGTTCATGCCCAGCACCGGGTCTTTTTTCACCGCTTTTGGAGCAACTTCCGCATCGGCGCCATCATCACCGCCATCCGTTGCGTCAGGATTATTTTTATCGGCTGGCAGTTCACCAATGGTAAGGCCGAGCGTTACTTCCTTGCCTTTGCGCCACACCACTAATTCGGCTTTTTTACCAATTTTCGTTTCCGCCACCAAACGCGGCAATTTGCGCATCTGGTCAATTTCTTTGCCATCGAAACGCAGCACCACATCACCCGGTTGTAGCCCGCTGCCAACAGCGGGGCTATCTTTGCTGATTTCAAGCACCAGCGCGCCTTGCGCTTTTTTCATGCCCAGTGAATTGGCGGCCTCTTCGCTTACATCCTGAATTTTTACGCCCAGCCACCCGCGATGAATGGTGCCCGAGATGCGCAGCTGATCGACCACGCTTTTAGCCATGGCCGAAGGTACGGCAAACCCAATGCCAATATTGGTGCCCGTGGGCGAGAAAATGGCCGAGTTCACCCCAATCACTTCGCCGCGCGCATTGAATAACGGGCCGCCCGAATTACCGCGATTAATGGCGGCATCGGTCTGAATAAAATCATCAAACGGGCCGGCATTAATGTTGCGCCCACGCGCCGACACAATGCCCGCACTCACCGATCCGCCAAGGCCAAAGGGGTTGCCCACCGCAATCACCCAATCGCCCACATGCATGGCGTCGGAATCGCCGAACTTCACGGCCACCAGTGGTGTGGTGCTTTTCACTTTCAATAGCGCCAAATCGGTCTTGGGGTCGCGACCCACAATTTTAGCGGGCAGCTTGGTGTTATCTTGGAAAATCACCGTAATCTGATCGGCATTGCCCACCACATGGTTGTTGGTCACCACATAGCCACTTGCATCAATCACAAAGCCCGAACCCAGCGAGGTCACGTCGCGGGTGGTGGGCTGGCCCAGCTGCTGGTTGAATTGTTTGAAAAGCTGCTTGAATTGCTGGGTTTGCGGATTGTCGGGCAGCCCCTCGAAATCGAACATGGGGCCCATCGCCTGCTGCTGCACTTTTTGGGTGGTAGAAATATTCACCACCGCCGGCATGAGCGGCTCCACAATCGGCGCGAATGAATCGGGCGCGGCACTGTGGGCGGGGGCGGCAATCATAAGGGTGAGCGCCACAAAAATGGGGGCAAAATGTTTCATGCTAACCTCCTTAAAATAAAGCGACTCTGGTCATGACATGTAATGAAGTCATTTATAGGAGGCAAGGGCTAGGAATTTTTGCGCGCAAGGAAGGCACGTAGCGGCGCTACGAAACTGACTGAGCACAAAAATGACAACGCCATTGGCCCTAGAAATGACTTCACTGATTCAATTCCTTGAGGAAGCCGCTGTCGGGGCTTAGCACCATGGTCGTATCACCCGCGTTCAGCGTGGCGCGG
>CANEUT010000117.1 GCA_947441895.1 Rickettsiales bacterium
AATCGAACTCACGTGTGGGCGAAGCCCACAGCGCAACCTCTTCCATACTCATCTGCGCAGCCATTTCTAAAGGGCCCATTCGGGCCCTTTAGAAATGGCGGAGGAGATGAGATTCGAACTCACGATACGGAGTTAACCGTATAACAGATTAGCAATCTGCCGCCTTCAGCCACTCGGCCACCCCTCCGCAATTCAACCCCATGAGTGACTACGGGGTGAACAATCCCTTCGCCACAGCCCAATTAGGCTGGCTTTGGCGTTCAGGGGGCACACTCATAGCAACAGTTTTTGTGGGACTCAACATCTTTACGCACCTCACCACAGAAATTCTATTCCATGCGCATAAAGCCCCATAAATCATGAAATTTCAAAATGAACTGAGAAACACTGCTCGAAAAAAGTTGACCTTGCTCGCCACCACTATAGTCTAAGCCGCGACGTACATAACAAAAAACGTACGCACTTGATGGTAAGCAGCCATTTCATTCCGCACAGGGAGACACGTATGTCCGCACTCAGCCTTTCCAATATCAGTGTTCGCTATAAACTTATGGCGCTTTTGGTGATTGTGGGCACGTTACCTGCCGTTGTGCTGGGCATTGAATTTCAAATCAAAGAGCGCCAGCTGCGCCATGACGCAGCACTGACGCTGAAAACCAGCGCCGACTCGGTGGGCGAAATGATTGATCGCAACCTGTTCGAGCGCTATGGCGATGTGCAGGCATTTAGTTTCAACAACGCCGCCTATGAACCTGCAAACTGGAAAAACCCCTCTGCCAGCAATCCGCTGGTTACCGCCATGAACCGCTACACCACCGCCTATGGCATGTATCCGCTGATGATGCTGATCGATAAACAGGGCGATGTACTGGCCACCAACACCGTGGACATCAATGGCAAACCCATCGACACTGAATTTGTCTATGGCGTCAATTTTAAAGACGAACCATGGTTCCAAAATGCACTGAACGGTAAATTCACCCTCGGCAAAAACGGCTTCACCGGCACCGCTGTGGGCAAACCTGCCCCAAGCCCACTGGTGCAAAAAATTTACGGCAACGATGGCTATACTATGCCCTTTTCTGCCCCCGTGCATGACAATAAAGGCGAACTGCTCGGTGTCTGGGTCAATTTCTTGGATTTCAGCGTCCTTGATTCCATTGTTGGTGTCGAATACGACAAGCTGGTCAAAGAAAATATTGCTGACCCCGATATTATGATCACCGATGCCAACGGCTATGTAATTCTGGATTACGATGTGCGTCAAATAAACGCGGATGGAAAACTAAAGCATGATTTTGATAATCTGCTGAAGAAAAATTTTGTCAGCGATCCGGCGATGCATATCGAAGCAGCCGAGCTCGCTGTCAAAGGGCAGTCAGGTGTATGGACAGGCTATAGCCCAGACAGCCAAGAGACAACCTTGTTTGGCTATGCCGCATTGGATGGTGCATTTAATTTTACTGGCCTTGGCTGGGGTGTCGTCTTCGGCGTTAACCCACACGATACGTTCAAAACGCTTGATGAAACCAAAGAGGCCATGATTTTATTTCAGGGCGTGGCATTCCTTATGTCGCTGGTGCTTGGCTGGTTTGTCGGTATTGCAGCCGTGAAACCGCTGGATCGGGCGGTGGCCGTTATTGATGATGTGGCTAACGGCGATACCGATATCGAAATCAGTGGGGATGAACGCGGCGATGAATTTGGTAAACTGGCCCGCGCCAGCGAAAAGCTGCGCCAAAGCGTTGAGGATGCTTATCGCCTCAAGCAAATGGTGGATGAGATGCCAACCAACGTACTCACCGTCGATGCAAAAACAGGCACCATCAATTATGCCAACAAAGCCATCACCCAAACCATCAAAAAGCTGCAAGATGATTTGGAGATCGATGCTTCTGATTCTCTAGTCGGCCAGAAAATTGATGGGTTACGTACATCGTCCGAAAAACTGATGAACGAGACTAACCTTCCGATGAGTCAAAATCTTAAAATTGGTTTGGATGTGATTGATGTGAAAGCCACCGCCATTCACAACAAAAAAGATGATTATGTAGACGCCATGGTGGTGTGGACGAATGTCACCGCGAGTGTTGCATTGGCCAATAATTTTGAATCCAGCATAAAATCGGTCGTGTCGGAAGTTTCGGCATCGGCCGAGCAAATGAGCGGCAACGCTGAACGTTTGAGTACACTGGCCGATGATACGAAGCAACGTTCGGCCATTGTAGCCACCATTTCAGGCGAAGCGGCACAAACTGCAACCCAAGTCGCTGCTGCAGCGGAAGAACTTACTTCATCCATCGCAGAAATTAGCGCACAGGTGCAAAAATCAAGCGCCGTGGCAAACCAAGCAACCGCTCAGGCCGAAAGCATTAACCAATCGATGCAATTGCTGGTGGAAAAATCAGGTCGGGTCAGCGAGGTGATTCAGTTCATCACCAACATCGCAAGCCAAATTAACCTGCTGGCGCTGAACGCCACTATTGAATCGGCCCGTGCGGGTGAAGCTGGTAAAGGCTTCGCGGTGGTAGCAAGCGAGGTGAAAAACCTGGCCACGCAAACGTCAAAAGCCACCGAAGAAATTGTTCAGCAAGTCCAGTCGATGCAAGATGCTACCAAAACCGCAGTTTCAGCAGTGGCCGACATCATCAGCATCATCAGCGAAATTAGCGCAAGCACCGCTGGTGTTGCCGCAGCGGTGGAAGAGCAAAGCGCTGCCACGAATGAAATTTCACGCAACATTACCCAAACCGCTTCGGGTACGGGTGAAATTTCAACGAACATCGCAACCGTTGAACATGGGGCTGAAGAAACCGGCACTTCGGCAAAACAAGTGCTGACATCGGCCAAGGCGCTGAGTGGTCAGGCCGCAACGCTACGTCAGAAAGTGGATGAATTCTTAGTGATGATTCGCAAATCATAAGTAATGATTGCCTCTTATTGTCATTCCTGCGAAATCAGGAATCTAGGCTAAATTAAAGACCTCTGCTTTTGCGGAGATGACGACAAGGAGGGACTATGCCAATCGTGAACATTCATATGCTTGAAGGCCGCAGTCTTGAAAAAAAGCGCGAGTTGGTTGAGAAAATTAGTCGCGTTATTATGGATACGCTGGGCGCAAAACCTGAAAAAGTGCGTGTGATCCTCTCGGAAATGAAACATGATAATTTCGCTATCGGCGGCATTCTGCACTCCGATGAGACAAAATAAATGAAATCGTCGCTTCTCCCTTCAGGCTTAATGGATGTACTGCCACCCTTTGCAGCCGCTGAATTTCGCCTGATTCATCACTTCTTGAAAACTTTCTCAGGCTTTGGTTATCAGCCCGTCATTCCGCCGCTGGCCGAATTCACCGATACCTTGCTGGCCGACCAGGGCGCTGCCACTAGCCATCATGTGTTCCGCCTGAATGACCCGCTGAGCACCCAAATGCTTGCCCTTCGCGCCGATATGACGGGGCAAGTGGCGCGTATTGCCTCCACCTCGCTGAAGCCTGAAACGCGTCCGCTGCGTTTGTGCTATGCGGGTTACACGCTGCGCACCGCGCCCGAGGCCCTAAAAACCCTGCGCCAACACACGCAAGTGGGCATCGAGCGCTTTGGCGACCAAAGCACCAACGCGGTTGCCGAAGTGCTGGCCATTGCCGCCCACGCGCTGGCCACCAATGGCATCGACGATATTACCATCGACCTGCATTTTCCGGCGGTGATGGAAGCATTGCTGAAAGATTTTGCTGAAACAGATCATGAAGCCTTGCGCGAAGCGGTGCGCCTGAAAGACAGCGCGCGCCTTAAAAGCCTGAAAGCCGACACTATTGCCAGCTTAATGGAAATCTCCGGCGATGCAAAAACTGCTCTCACACGCTTGTCATCCCTTTCACATTCAGCAGTAAAACCCGCCACCGAAGCATTGGCAGCCCTTGTTGAGGCCCTGAACGCCCAAAAAGTTCAGGCTGCCATCACCATCGACCTGCTCGATCTGTCGGGCTATGGCTATTATAACAGCATCGGCTATGCGCTTTATTGGAACAAAGCCGCCATTGAAGTGGGCCGTGGCGGCTGTTATCGCACTGCCAATGGTGAAGAAGCCGTGGGCTTCACGCTCTATATCAACGAACTGCTGGAGCAATTGGGGCCTGAAGCCCCGCCGGCGGTGACAATCATACCCTATGGCACTCCCGTGGCCGAAGCTGCCAGACTGCAAAAAGAAGGGTTTATCACCATCTTCGGCGATTCCACAAAGGATTAGACAGAGCCATTATTTCGTGCAAAAACTCCCCGCCCACGCTGAGTTGGGCAAAGAAAACAACGGTAAAACGTTTTTATATGAGGCGAGTGCTAGGATCCTCCGCGCGCATGAGCGCAGTGTAGCAGCGCTACATGAGCATCAGAGCACGGAGGGGACACCGCAATCGTCCATAGAAAAACGTTGGTAAGGTAAAATATGCAGAGCGTCGTAGTTATTGGTTCGCAATGGGGCGATGAAGGTAAAGGCAAAGTCGTTGACTGGCTGAGCGAACGCGCCGATGTGATTGTGCGCTTTCAAGGCGGCCACAATGCTGGCCACACGCTGGTGATTGATGGCGTCACCTATAAGCTTAGCCTGCTGCCTTCCGGCGTGGTGCGTCGTGGCAAAACCAGCATCATCGGCAATGGCGTGGTAATTGACCCCTGGGCGCTACTTAAAGAAATTGAACGTGTTCAAGGCCAAGGCGTTGAAGTTTCGCCTAATACTTTAAAAATCGCCGAGAACGCATGCCTCATTCTGCCCATCCACCAAAAGCTTGATGAAGCGGCGGAAGCGTTGCGCGGCACATTGAAAATTGGCACTACCGGCCGCGGCATTGGCCCATCCTACGAAGATAAAGTCGGTCGTCGCGCCATTCGCGTGTGCGATCTGGCGCAGCCTGAATTGCTGAAAACAAAAATTATTGGCATGCTGGCGCACCACAACCCCATCCTCGTCGCTTCGGGTGCAAAACCAATGGAGTTACAAGAGATTCTTGATCCATTGCTTGAAATTGCTGGAAAAATCATTCCTTTCGCCCACCCGGTATGGCGCCTGCTTGCCCAATACCGCGCCGAAGGCAAACGCATTCTGTTCGAAGGTGCGCAAGGCGTCATGCTGGACGTGGATTACGGCACCTATCCTTACGTCACCTCAAGCAACACGCTTTCCGGCGCGGCCACCATGGGCAGCGGCTCGGGTCTTGGCACCATTGGTTTTGTGCTTGGCATTACCAAGGCCTACACCACGCGCGTGGGCAGCGGCCCCTTCCCCACCGAACTGACCGACGATATTGGCACCTTGATTGGTGAACGCGGCCACGAATTCGGCACCGTCACCGGACGCAAGCGCCGCTGCGGCTGGTTCGACGCCGTGATGGTAAAACAAGCCATCACCGTCGGCGGCATCAACGGCATTGCACTCACCAAGCTGGATGTGCTCGACGGTTTGAAGGAACTTAAAATTTGCGTCGGCTATACCATTAACGGCCACACTTATGACTATTTACCCGCC
>CANEUT010000118.1 GCA_947441895.1 Rickettsiales bacterium
CCATCGGTATAGAGCAGCGCGGCATCAACCCCGTCGGCGCTGGTGCCACTCATTAAACCAATCACCCAACAGGGAAATGTAATTTTGTTACTTGTCATGCGCGCATTATGTGCCAGAAACATTCCTTATGACAAAAGATTTTATCGATATTATTAAATCGCGGGGCTTTCTTCATCAAATGACTGATGAAGATGGGTTACGCACGCTACTAAAAACCCACGGCCAAAAAGCCTATATCGGGTTCGATTGCACGGCAAAATCGCTGCACGTAGGTTCGCTGCTGCAAATTATGCTGCTGCGCTGGTGGCAAACATGCGGCCACACCCCCATTGTTTTGCTGGGCGGCGGCACCACGAAGATTGGCGACCCAAGCGGTAAAGATGAAAGCCGACCCAAGCTGGATGATGCGGCCATTGCCGAGAACATGGCCAGCCTGAAAAACGTCTTCGCCAAATTTATTGATTTTGATGGCGACAAAGCCCTGATGGTGAATAACGACGATTGGTTGAAAGACCTCAACTACGTGAATTTCCTGCGTGATTATGGCCGCCATTTCTCGGTCAACCGCATGCTGACCATGGATAGTGTGAAATTGCGGCTGGAACGCGAGCAACCGCTCAGCTTCCTTGAATTCAATTACATGATTTTTCAGGCCTATGATTTTGTCGAGCTGAATAAACGCTATAATTGTCGCTTACAAATGGGCGGCGAGGATCAATGGGGAAATATTCTCCAAGGAATTGATCTAGGAACATCACTCAAAGCTTTGGACAAGAGTAGTTGGAAAAAAGCCCGCACCAAATTGAGCGCGAAGGATATTAAGAAAACAAGCATTCAAAGCGAAGTTTATAAGAATAATGCTGGGATTAGAATTTTTTCTGCCGGTACAGTTAGCCAAGAAGTCGATGGGCAATACGAAGTAGAGTATAACTTCGTAGATAATAATTTCGGTATCATATCCCCTCTCCTCACCACTTCTTCCGGCGCGAAGATGGGCAAGACGGCCGCGGGTGCAGTGTGGCTGAATGCGGATTTGCTGAAACCCTATGATTACTGGCAGTTCTGGCGCAACACCGAAGATGGCGATGTGATTCGCTTCCTGAAACTCTTCACGGAAATCGAGCTATCGCAAATCGCCGAATATGAAAGCTGGGTTGGTTCCGCCAAAATCAATGATGCAAAGATCATCCTCGCCACCGAAGCCACCGCCATGCTCCACGGCCGCGACGAAGCCGAACGCGCCTCCAAAACCGCCGCCGAAACCTTCGCTGGCCGCGGCGTGAGCGATGATTTGCCAACTATTGAAATATTGAACGCAGAAATTGAAGCCGGTGCAGGCCTCACACGCTGGATTGTGAAAGCTAATTTTGCATCTAGCGGCAGTGATGCTCGTCGGCAAATTGAAAATAATGGGATTAGTGTCAACGATACGAAAATTACTGACCCCAACTATCGGCTTACTAGCGCGGATTTTGCCCAAGGTTTTGCCAAGCTGAGCAAAGGCAAAAAACAGCATGTGCTGGTAAAAGTTAAGTGAGAACGAAGGCAGTGAAAATTGAGTTTTTGTCATCCTGAACGAAGTGAAGGATCTAGATTCTTCGCTGACGCTCAGAATGACAGTTTCTGGATTGCCACGTCGCTCGCGCTCCTCGCAATGACAAAACCTACTTATTCATCCGCGTTTGCTTAATTTCTTCCACCACTTCGGGGTTCAGCAGGGTTGAAATATCGCCCAAAGCGTCCAGCTCGTTCTCGGCAATTTTACGAAGAATGCGCCGCATGATTTTTCCGCTGCGCGTTTTGGGCAAGCCCGAACTGATATGCACAAAATCAGGCACCGCCAGCCCACCAATGGCGGCACGCACATGCTGCTTCAGCTCGGCCATCAGCGCGTCACTGCCTTCCAGCCCCGCATTCAGCGTTACATAGGCATAGACACCCTGCCCCTTAATGTCGTGCGGATAGCCAACCACCGCCGCTTCCGCCACCTTGGGGTGTGCCACGAGGGATGATTCAATTTCCGCCGTGCCCAGGCGATGGCCGGAAACGTTGATCACATCATCCACCCGGCCGGTAATCCAATAATCGCCGTCTTCGTCGCGGCGGCAACCGTCGGACGTGAAATATTTCCCCGGTACTTGCGAAAAATACGTCATGCGGAAACGTTCATGATCACCCCAAATGCTGCGCGCCTGACCGGGCCATGAATCGGCGATGCAGAGCATGCCTTCGCAGGCACCGGTGAGCAGGTTGGCGTGCACATCATAGACTTCCGGCTTCACGCCAAAAAACGGCTGCGAGCACGAGCCCGGCTTGAGTTGATGAACGCCCGGCAGCGGTGTCATCATGTGGCCGCCGGTTTCGGTCTGCCACCAGGTGTCCATAATGGGGCAGCGAGCATCGCCCACCACATTATAATACCAAAGCCATGCTTCGGGGTTGATGGGTTCACCCACGCTGGCCAGAATTTTCAAACTGGCGCGCGAGGTTTTTTTCACGAATGCATCGCCCTGCGCCATCAGCGCGCGCACCGCCGTGGGGGCCGTGTAAAATTTGGTGACATGGTGACGATCCACCACTTCCCAAAAACGCGACGCATCGGGGTAATTCGGTACACCTTCAAACATCAAGGTGGTGGCGCCATTGGCCAGTGGACCATAAACAATGTAGCTGTGGCCGGTGACCCAGCCCACATCGGCCGTGCACCAGTAAATATCATTGGGCATCAGGTCAAAAACATATTTCGTCGTCGTCGCCGCATACACCATATAACCACCCGTAGTGTGCAGCAGCCCCTTGGGTTTGCCAGTAGAGCCTGACGTATAGAGAATGAATAACGGATCCTCCGCACCCATAACCTCGGGCGCGCATTCGGCTGATTGGCTGGGCACCACATCATGCCACCACACATCGCGGCCTTCAACCATAGGCACATCGCCATTGGTATGGTGAAGCACCAACACATGGCGCACATTCAGCCCCTCAATGGCTTTATCAACATTCGTTTTCAGCGGAATTTTCTTGCCTGCACGACGGCCTTCATTTGCGGTGATAATAAAATCGCTGTCGCAATCTTCTACGCGACCACGAATCGAATCGGGCGAGAAACCGGCGAACACCACCGAGTGAATGGCACCAATGCGCGCACAAGCCAACATGGCATAAGCCGCTTCGGGCACCATGGGCATATAAATCGTCACCCGATCACCTTTTTTAACACCCAGCGCTTTCATGGCATTGGCCGTTTTTGAAACTTCAGCTAGCAATTCAGCATAGCTTATTTTGCGCTGATCCGCGGCTTCGTCACCTTCCCACAAAATGGCAGTTTTATTGGGGGTTTTAGCCGCATGGCGATCGATACAATTCACGGTAATGTTCAGTTCACCACCCTCAAACCATTTAATGGAAACATCGCCGGTGAAGCGGGTGTTTTTTACACGGGTCCATGGTTTCATCCACTCAAACTCAGCCGCAATGCAGCCCCAAAAATGGTCGGGCTCATCAATCGATTCCGCATAAAATTTTGTATAAAGTTCATGCGTGAGGTGCGGAATATCGTGAACAGCTGAAAGCTTAAGCGAGGGCAGTCCCATCATCGTCTCCCGTTCGTGAGAGGGAATTATCCGCCCCTTCTCATAAGATAGCAAGATGCCACCTCGCAGTTGCAATAATTAAGGAATTCGTCATCCCCGCGCAGGCGGGGATCTAGGGCCACGCGGACATTCAGTCCCATTTGCCTGAGATTCCTGCTTTCGCGAGGATAACAAGCTGTGTATGTAAACCATTATGCCCCGCTATAAATTGACAATTGAATATGACGGCACCCCCTATTCTGGCTGGCAACGGCAGGAACCGGGCGTTAAATCCGTTCAGGAAACGCTGGAAATTGCCTTCAGCCAGTTTGCCGATGCCCCCATTGAAGTGCAATGCGCCGGCCGCACCGATGCGGGCGTGCATGCGCGCGGGCAAGTGGCGCATGTGGATTTGCCCATGCCGCGCCAGCCATTCAACATTTGCGAGGGGCTGAACCGCATTTTGCTGCCCCACCCCATTGTCATTGTGAAAGCCGAAGAAGTAGCCGATGATTTTCACGCACGCTTCGACGCAAAAACGCGGCATTATGAATATTGCATCGTCAACCGATCATCGCGCCTGGCGCTTGATGAATTCCGCGCCTGGTATGTGTTCCGCAAATTAGACCTCGATGCCATGCGCGAAGGCGCGCAGCATTTGCTGGGTCACCATAATTTCACCAGCTTCCGCGCGCTGCGTTGCCAATCCAAAAGCCCCGAAAAAACGCTCGATCAGTTGGAGTTTACGCGGGATGGCGACCGGGTGATCGTCACCACTTCGGCCAAATCATTCCTGCACCATCAGGTGCGCAACATGGTGGGCAGTTTGGTGCTGGTGGGCAGCGGCAAATGGCAGCCGGGCGACATTAAAAAAGTGCTGGAAGCGCGTGACCGTCAAGCCGCTGGGCCAGCGGCACCTGCGCATGGATTGTATTTAACGCGGGTGGAATATTAGTAATTGTCATGCTGAACTTGTTTCAGCATCCATCTTTTTTATGAAGAAGATGGATCCCGGCCTACGCCGGGATGACAGGATTAATCTGCCGCGAAATAGTTTTCTAAAATACGCTGGTAAACTTTCGCCAAGCCCTCAAGCGTGGCGACTTCCACCCGCTCATCCACCTGATGCGCAAATCGGCCGGTGGTACCAAATTCAATCACAGGGCAAACATCTTTAATGAACCGCGCATCCGATGTACCGCCGGTGGTGGAAAGCGAAGGATTTTCACCAGTGACGGCTTTCACCGCATCCACCACAATTTTTTGAAGTTTCTCGTCATGGTTTAAAAACGCTTCACCCGTCACATGGTGCGACAGCGTCACTTCACCAAATTCGGCACAGGTTTTTTTCACCCATTCGGTGAGGCTGGCCGATGTGTGCGTGTCATTAAAGCGAATGTTAAAACGCGCACTGGCACTGGCCGGAATAATGTTGGTGGTGGGGTTGCCCACGTCGATGCTGGTCACTTCTAAGTTGCTGGGGGGGAAATGCTCCGTCCCCTCATCCAACTTGGTATTTTTCAACGCGTGAAGCATATTCAAAATGCGTGTGACGGGATTATCTGCCCGTTCGGGATAGGCCGCATGCCCCTGAACCCCGCGCACCAGCAGCTTGAAGCTAACACTGCCGCGACGGCCAATTTTAATCATCTCCCCCAGAAAATCGGGGTTGGTCGGCTCACCCACCAAGCAATGACTGAGCACTTCGCCACGTTCAGCCAACCAGCCGAGCATGGGTTTGGTGCCATGAATGGCATTGCCCTCTTCATCTTGTGTGATCAGGAGAGATATCGATCCAGAAGGGGGCAAGCCCCCCTTCGCGGCTTCGCCGCTGACCCCCTCGCTACGCGGCTCGCTTGCGCTACGCACCGTTCCATGCTCTGTTTGCAGAAACTCGCGCACCGCAATCATGAAGGCGGCGATGGC
>CANEUT010000119.1 GCA_947441895.1 Rickettsiales bacterium
ATTCTCTCATCCAGCCCCGAATGTTTTTTAAGCATCGATGGCGAGGGAAACATCATCACCCGCCCCATTAAAGGCTCAGCGCGCCGAAGCGATGACGCCGCGGCCGATGAAAAAATTAAGGCCGATTTGCAAGCCAGCGACAAGAACCACGCCGAGAATTTGATGATTGTTGACCTGATGCGCAACGATCTGTCGCGCGTCAGCGTCACCGGCTCGGTTGAGGTGGTCGAGCAGTCGACCCTTTCTTCCTATGCCACCATTCACCACCTCATTTCCACCATTCGCACGCAAAAACGTGCTGACGCCACCAGCGCTGATGTGATTCGCGCCAGCTTCCCCCCGGGGTCGATGACGGGGGCGCCAAAAATTGCCGCCATGCGCTGGTGTGCCGAGCATGAGAAAATGGCGCGCGGTGTTTACAGCGGCGCCATTGGCTGGCTGGGCGGCAACAACCGGTGCGATCTATCGGTCGTCATCCGCACCCTCATCATGCGTGGCAACCAGTTTGAATTTCAGGTGGGCGGCGGCATTGTGGCCGATTCAACCCCCGCCGATGAATGGCGCGAAACCCTTACCAAAGCTCGTGCCATCGCCAGTGTGCTTGGCTTAACGGAAGATGATTTAGCGAAGATATAAATCAAAACCGCGTCGATATTTGAGGAGTTTTTTGAGCGAAAAAGACTGTTTCGAGAACCGTCGCGCAGCGTACATAAAAAGTACGTGAGCAACGGAAGCGCAGAAAAAGACTTTTGCAGCCAAAAAACTTCCGAAGATCGATGGGGTTTAAGCAGCTTCGGCCTGAATGCCATTCAACGACTGAATCATCATCAGCTCATGCGTGGCGATTTTATAGCAGCCCGGCAGCGCCAATTTAAAAATGCCGGTGGGAATCACAATTTGCAGTTCAACCTTGGCGCCGCGATCACGCGGCTCGCCCAGCATTTGCTTCAAGCGCGGCAGATCTTCCACATGCTCCACCGTTACGCTCAGCGACTGCGCATTCACCTGCCCCGCCACATGGTCGAGCAGGTCAATTTTATTCACCAGCAAGCGCTGCCCACGTTCGCCGCTGCGCACATCGGCCTGCAAATAAAGCGCCGTGCCGGTTTTCAAAATCGCGTGATGCTGGTTCAGCAGCATTTCATCGAACACGGCCACTTCATAATTGCCGTGCGCATCGGAAAGCGTCAGGAACGCTGAGCGTCCACGCGGCGAGCTGCGCATTTTATTCGCCGTTAAAATACCCGCCAGTTTCACACTGGAACGGTCGGCCAGCGCCTGATTGAGCCGCGACGAAGGCGAGATGCCCAGTTTTTTGAACACGGCCGAATAGGCAGAAAGCGGGTGCGCCGAAAGGTAAAAACCAATCGCTGAACATTCCAAGTTCAGTTTCTCTACCAGCGGCCATTCATCCACCGCGGCCAATGCGCGCCGATTCGCCGTCTGCGACGATGTATCGCTAAACAAACTCACCTGATTGCTGGTGCGCTCTTCCGTGGCGTTCTGCGCAGCGGCCAGCAGCATATCGATGGATTCGAACAGCTGATGACGGTTGCCATTCAGCGAATCAAAGCAGCCCGCCATAATTAAATGCTCAAGCTGACGGCGGTTGATCATGCTGGCATCGACCCGGGCGGCGAAGTCATACACGTCTTTGAACGTACCGTTCTTCTCACGCTCATTCACAATGGCCGCCATGGCGCCAGCGCCCACATTTTTAATCGCTGCCAGCGCATAGCGCACGGCATCGCGCCCACCATCGAGCCGCTTCTCCACGCTGAAATACACGTCCGACATATTAATATCCGGCGGTAGCACATCGATATAAAATTTACGCGCTTCTTGCGCGAACTGGCTCAGCTTATCGGTCGCGCCCATTTCATACGTCATGGATGCAGCAAAAAACTGCACGGGGTAATTCGCCTTCAAATAGGCGGTCTGATAGGCAATCAGCGCGTAAGCAGCCGCATGCGATTTGTTGAAACCATAGCCCGCGAATTTCGCCACCAGATCGAAAATGCTCGATGCCTGATGTTCCGGCACATTATTTTTCTTCGCGCCGTCCACAAACAAAGCGCGCTGCGCATCCATTTCGGCTTTAATTTTTTTACCCATCGCGCGGCGGAGCAAATCGGCCCCACCCAGCGTGTAGCCCGAGAGCACCTGCGCAATTTTCTGCACCTGCTCCTGATAAATAATGACGCCGTAGGTTTCTTTCAGCACCGGCTCCAGCAACGGATGCAAATAATCAGGGCGCGCACGACCATGCTTCACATCAATATACGCCGGAATATTATCCATGGGGCCAGGGCGATAAAGCGCGCCCAGCGCGATCAGGTCTTCAATCGCATCGGGCCGCAAATTTTTCAGCGCCTCGCGCATGCCGGCCGATTCGAACTGGAATACGCCCAGCGTGTCAGCGCGGGTAAGCAACTGATAGGTTTTTAGGTCACCTTCCGGTAGGGCCAACAAATCAATCTCAACGCCATCGCGCGCAATAAATTCCACGGCTTTTTGCAAAATGGTTAGTGTGCGCAATCCCAAAAAGTCGAACTTCACCAGACCCGCAGCTTCCGCCCATTTCATGGAATATTGCACCACCAGCATGTCGGACTTAGGGTCGCGGTAAAGCGGCACCAGTTCCACCAGCGGACGATCGGCAATCACCACCCCCGCCGCGTGGGTCGACGCATGGCGATAAAGCCCCTCAAGCTTCAGCGAAATGGCGGCCAAATGCTCGGTCGATTCATCTTCCTCCACCGCCTGCTTCAGCATGGGTTCGCGCTCAATGGCCTGCTCCAGCGTCACCGGATCCGCCGGATTATTGGGCACCAGCTTACAAATGCGATCCACCTGCGAATAGGGCATTTGCAGCACGCGCCCCACATCGCGCAGCACCGCACGCGCCTGCAATTTCCCGAAGGTAATAATCTGCGCCACTTTATCGTCGCCATATTTGGTCTGCACATAGCGAATCACTTCGTCACGGCGATCTTGGCAGAAATCGATATCGAAATCGGGCATCGACACACGTTCGGGGTTCAAAAACCGCTCAAACAGCAAGCCATAGCGCAGCGGGTCAAGGTCGGTAATCAGCAGCACCCACGCAATCAGCGAACCCGCGCCTGAACCACGACCCGGGCCCACGGGAATGTTCTGCTCTTTCGCCCAGGTGATGAAGTCCGACACGATAAGGAAGTAGCCCGGAAATTTCATGGTGATGATCACATCGAGCTCGAATTCCAAGCGCTCGCGATAGGGCTTGGCGATTTCGGCTTTTTCTTCCTCACTCAGGCCGGGCTTGTAGACATAGCGCTCAAGCCGATAATCAAGCCCAGCCCGCGCCTTCACCCCCAGCGCTTCCGATTCAGAAAGCACATTGCCTGCCGCATCTTCCATATAAAAGCCCGGCAGAATGGGCGCGCGCGAGGGTGACCACGCTACGCAGCGGCGTGCAATATTCAGCGTATTTTCCAGCGCCTCGGGAATGTCACGAAACAGCAATTTCATGTCGCTGGATGATTTGAAGCGATGCTCCGCATTAAAACGCGGGCGATTGGTTTCGGTGACATAACGTCCCTCACCCACGCAAATCAGCGCGTCATGCGCTTCAGTCATTTTTGCATCGGCAAAATAAATATTATTGGTGGCGACCAGCGGAATATTTTTTGCCAACGCAAAATCAATCTGCGAACGTTCAATCTGACGTTCTTCCGGCAGCTGATGACGGGTGAGTTCAATGTAAAGCCGATCACCAAACACATCATGCAGATGGGTAATGAATTTTTCTGCTTCATGGCTGCGATTATTCATCAGCAATCGGCCGAAGGCGCCATGAGTGGAGCCGGTAAGCGCAATCAGCCCGTCGCTGTGGTTCGCCACATCGGCGTAGCTCACCAGCGGCGCCACCCCACCGGCAGGTGCGGTGTGAGCCTTGCTCGCCAGCTTCAGCAAATTGGTATAGCCCTGTTCATCCTTGGCATAGACCAA
Source organism: Rickettsiales bacterium (assembly GCA_947441895.1). GTDB lineage: Bacteria > Pseudomonadota > Alphaproteobacteria > Rickettsiales > UBA3002 > QFOX01. The sequence continues at coordinate 3,991 of CANEUT010000119.1, forward strand.
TAAATGATCAGGCGTTTGGCGGGTATTACCGCTTTGCTGTTCCGCCGCATAAGGCACCAGCGACAAGGTAACCCCAATAATGGGCTGCACACCCTCTTTCACCGCATATTCGGAAAATTCCAGCGAGCCGAACAAATTATCATGATCGGTAAGCGCCAGCGCGGGCATCATATCTGCCTTGGCGAGGCTAATGAGTTTGGGAATTTTAATGGCGCCGCGCAGCAGCGAATAGGCACTGTGACTGCGCAGATGAACAAAACTCATAGCGCCGCCGGGGAAATTTGCCCGCCCTGCAGCGTCACCGCACGGTGCAGCCGTTTTGCGAGCGCCATATTGTGAGTGGCAATTAACGCCGCCACATTTTCTTCGCGCGCCATTTCAAGCAGCAATTCAGTGACGGAATCCGACGTGGTGGGGTCAAGATTGCCGGTTGGTTCATCCGCCAGAATGAGCGCAGGTTTATTCGCCAATGCGCGGGCAATGGCCACGCGTTGTTGTTCACCACCTGAAAGTTGCGACGGATAATGATGCGCCCGTTCAGCAAGCCCCAGCCGCTTCAGCAACGCCTGCGCCCGCGCCAATGCTTCCGCCGTTTTCGCACCGGCAATGCGCATGGGCATGGTGACGTTTTCTTCGGCAGTCAGTTCGGGCAGCAAATGGTGGAACTGATAAATGAAGCCGATATGTTGATTACGCAACCGGGTGCGCGTGGCATCACTCGCGGTTGATGCGTCGCTACCGGCAATGGTAATGGTGCCCCCCTGTGGCGTGTCGAGCAAGCCGGCAATATGCAGCAGGGTTGATTTGCCCGAGCCGGAAGGCCCAACCAGCGCCACCAGTTCGCCCGCTGCAATGGAAAGATTGGCGCCGTTCAGCACATGCAGTATGCCGTCGCCGGAAGCATAATCGCGCGTGATGTTGCTGAGGTTGAGCACGGCGTTACTCATTGCGCAGCACCTCCGCCGGGTCGAGCCGCGCCGCCCGCCGCGCCGGGTAAAGCGCCGCCAGAAACGATAGCAGCAGCGACAGCAGCATAATTACCAGCACCTCAACCGGGTTGGTTTTGGTGGGCAGCGTGGAAAGGAAATAGATATTTTCCACCAGAATTTCTTGCCCCAGCGCGCGCTCCAGCAAATGATGCAGCGGTTCCAGATAGGCCGCCAACACCAGCCCAAGCCCAACACCCGCCACGGTGCCCGCCGTGCCAAGCAACGTGCCCGCCAACATAAAAATGCGCATCACGCTGGCGCGGGTGGCGCCCATGGTGCGCAGCACCGCAATGTCGCGTCGCTTTTCTTTCACCAGCATCACCAAACTAGAAATAATGTTAAACGCCGCCACCAGAATAATCAGCGCCAGAATCACCACCATGACATTGCGTTGCACAGCCAGCGCGGCAAACACGCTGGCATTGGTTTGCTGCCAGTCATACACCC
>CANEUT010000120.1 GCA_947441895.1 Rickettsiales bacterium
ACCTGAAATATCGGCCCCCATGGAAATGAGCATATGGGCGAGGTCGGTAATTTCTGGCTCGCGCGCCGCATTGTGAATGGTGGTGACGCCGCGCGCCAACACGGCCGCCATCAGCACGTTTTCCGTGGCGCCGACGGATACTTTTTCGAAATGCACCTCACCGCCGATGAGGCCGCCAGCGGGCGCGGTGGCCAGCACATAGCCTTCTTCCAGCGTGATGGTGGCGCCCAGTGCCTCCATGGCTTTCAAATGCATATCGACCGGGCGGGCACCAATGGCGCAGCCGCCGGGCAGCGACACTTTGGCTTTGCCTTCGCGCGCCAGAATGGGCCCCAGCACCAGAATGCTGGCACGCATGGTGCGCACCAAATCATAGGGTGCGACGATGTTGTTGATGCTGTCGCAGGTGAGCGAAAGTTCGCGGCTGTAATGGCCGGGCATGTCGCGGCCGAACAGTGTGCCGGGCGAAGTATCGCGCAGAGAAAGCGATGCGCCATGCTGCACCAGCAGCTTGGCCATGGTGGTGATATCGGCCAAATAAGGCACGTTATCGAGCGTCACTTTTTCGCGCGTCAGCAGCGCCGCGCACATGAGGGGGAGCGCCGCATTCTTGGCGCCGCCAATAATAATGCGGCCCGAAAGCTGCCGCCCGCCAGTGATGTGAAGTTTATCCATGAATTAGGCGCTTTTGCTTTCAACTTTGGGAAGGGTCACGCCGGTTTGGCCCTGATATTTGCCCTTGCGGTCGCCATAGCTGACTTCGCATTTCGATTCGCCGCGCAGGAAGAGGAATTGGCAGGCGCCTTCGTTGGCATAAATTTTGGCAGGCAGGGGCGTGGTGTTGGAAAATTCCAGCGTCACATGGCCTTCCCATTCGGGCTCCAGCGGGGTGACGTTGACGATGATGCCGCAGCGCGCATAGGTGCTTTTGCCCAGGCAGATGACCAGCGTGTCGCGCGGGATGCGGAAATATTCCACCGTGCGCGCCAGCACAAAACTGTTGGGCGGAATGATGCAGACATCGGTCTTGCGATCGACAAAGCTTTTGGGCGAGAAGTCTTTCGGGTCGACCACGGCCGAATCAACATTGGTGAAAATTTTGAATTCATCGGCCACCCGCGCGTCATAGCCATAACTGCTGAGGCCATAGGAAATGACGCCTTCACGCGTGAGGTTCTCGACGAATGGTTCAATCATGCGCTTTTGTTGCGCTAATTTACGGATTTCATGGTCGGGTAGAATGGACATATCAATCTCGCCGTGGAATTCTGGCGGCGAGCTACGTCGTTCTTCGCGTACTCGCTTGGTTACGTAGCGCTGCTACGCGCCCAACCTGCGTGCGCTCACTCCTCGTATCTCATCCGCCATAATCCCACTCTCATAAGATTAGGTTTCAAGAGTTTAAGTAAAGGATTCGCCGGAAACGTCAACCCGCAAGCAATTATAATCCCCGCCCGCCGCCGCTTTCGGTGCCGGCGAAGCGGTTCCAGCGCTCTTTGGCCATGGTTTTGCGGCCGGTGTTTTTATCACGTATTTCCTGCATTTTCGCGCTCCATACCGGTTTTTTATCACCGGCTTTCTGCGCCGCACTGCGTGATGATTTGCTGGCCGCACGGTGCTTTTCCTCTTCGCGTTCACGGTCGAGGTCGCGCTCACGCGCGGCGGAATCGGCATGTTGCTGCAACCCCTGATTCAGCCGATTTTTGAGAATCTGCACCAGTTTTTTATGTTTTTTATCGGCGTGGTGTTTGTGGTGGTCACTCATTTTGATTTGCTCCGCACATCGCACGTACTGTGCGATGCTTCGCGCAGCTTTGCTGGCTCATGGCTGACTCGGTCTGCTGACCTCGTGGTCTTATTCTCACCCTTCGCCGCAGCTTTGCGGCGCGCCATATTACGCTTCAGCGCCTCGCTTAATTTGCGCTGACGGGTATTGGTGGGGTCGTTGGGTTTAGCCATCATAGAGACGGACTATAGCCCATTTTGTGAGTGACTACAACGTTCACGGTGCCGATATGCAGGGGTTTCGCACCGCGCCAAAATCATTGCTTGCGGCAAGCGGTCAGTTGTGGCAGATAGGCGGCCTTGCGTTTACGGGCTGCTGTAGCTCAGTGGTAGAGCACGTCATTGGTAATGACGGGGTCGGAAGTTCGATTCTTCTCAGCAGCACCAGTTTTTGAAGCACTTCAAAGTCCTTCGCCAAGGCTCAGTGTACTTTGAAGTGATTCGGTTGCCAAAGGCTTAGCTAAAAGCGTGGTTTTACCTAAGCCTTTGTAGTTATTATTCTTTAAAAAACGAAAGAAGTAACGAAGTATTAGCGGAGAACCGCCGCGAGACAGGCGACTGCAAGGAGCCAATTCTTCTCAGCAGCAGCAGTTTTTTCTTCATGGCGTAAATGAAAAAACAACCGCCCTTCTATGGCTATGCCACCCGTCACCCCATAATTTATTGTTATAAATAAATAGCTTAAATCGCTTATCGGCGCTTCTATTGCCAGCACATTTTTTCTTTTTATGACCCGCACCAACATTTATAAAGTTTTAACCATTTTGTGCGATGGTAGGGGTATGGTAATTACAACACAGAGCACAGAGCAGGTTCCAGCACTGCAGAACGCAGCAGATTTTGCTGCGGCGATGGCGCGCATCGGCCGCGGTTCCGAACTTCTTACAAACCACGAAAAGCTTCAACAGGCGGTTAGTCTTGCCCGAGTTTTAGTAAAAGCGAGCGCGGTTGATGTGAACGCTTTAAACGCGGTAAAGAATATCTTGCCAAACATCGTGGACAACACAGGTTCCTGGAATATAGCAGCGCTCGATGCGACGCGCAACGGCACGGTTTCAGAAGATGAATTGGTTGTTTCGCTAGTGATTGAAGCGGCCATCGGTAGAGTAGAAAAAGGTCACTTTGTTGCTAACGATGGCACGGCAATTAATGCGAATAACTTGATGGCAGATTCGCGCGCAAAAGACGCCGCTTCCATCATCATCAATAGTCTTTGCGGGTGTGGGCGCCCTGTAACGCCAAGTGAAGTACGGTTGTTTGGGCCACACACCGCGCCGCCCTCTCGATAATTAACTCAATTTTAATCCTATATTAACGAAATCATTACAGACGCATGGTAAAAACGTAAGACACCGACAGTAACGAATAAACAGATACAAAAAGAACGAGGAGATAAATCATGGCAACCACTAGATACCGAGTTCGCGGCGGCACAGTTGGCCAACCAGGTGCGCTTACGGCAACTAATCACATGCCTGAAGGTACGAAATACTGGGATACACTCTCAGCGATTGCGGCTGCCTGGATGCAAGCGAATCCCGACGGTGGGCCCGCCCGTTTGACTACGCGGCAGCAAGTGCTTGATGCGATTGTTAGACTTAATAGAGATAACAAGGATCGTCGCGGTAATGGCGTGATTTATACAGCCGACAGCAAAGCATGTGATGGCACTGTGTTTAAAAATGACATGCTGGTCAGAGCAGACAGAAACTTAATTATGCCGGATGGTCATGCTATTGCGGATCCCGCACTTTCGGACGACTGCCCACAAAAAGTCGAGCGGGCCGCCGCCCCACCGCCGCCCCCACCACCGCCCCCACCACCGGCACAAGCGCGGATTGTGGACCCTATATACGCACTGCCGGTGAACGCAGAGGCAAGAGATTTCAGCAATTTACGCTCGCTTTATGTGGCGGGTGTTATAACGGCCGATAAGGCCGATGTCGCGGCACGTGGTCAAGTGGTTCGTCGCACGGCCGACGGTACGGCAGCCACGCAGGGTGATGGCCCAGGGGCCTTTTTTGAACGCTTGCCAAATGTTCCGTATTTACCTTATGCGCTTGCGGTTACGGGCGTTCACTTTTTGGCACGCCACAGCGACACGAACTATCAACGTGCCGAGGCTCGTCAGCCCTATGATGTGAGCATGTTGAAAGATTGGACGATCGACCCCACTACCCATCAGTGGGTGCCACCTGCTACCGACAGAAATGTTCGGGCCAATGACCCGGCTTATGCCTTGAACCGTGGCGGCTTATTGCAGATGGGTGCAACCATTTCAACCCGCGACCGTAACAATGATATTGCCACACCTGCCAAAGTCTCTGCGGCGATGGCTTCGCCCAACGCCGTGGCCAGTTGGGGTAATGTGCAGGGCCTGCAACCACAAATCCAAAACCTGTATGCCACATTCCAACGGGCACCCAATGTACAAAATACCCAGGTGCTTTTGAACCATGTGGCGGCTGCGGCCAGCAACGATTATGCGCAAATGAGTGGCCTCAGTGATTATTATGCTAATTTGCAAACCGCAATTCTTGCAGAGGCAGCACGCGCAACACCGCCCGTTCAAGTGGGCGCGGCGCCGGGCCAACTGCGTGTGTATGATTTGCAGAATCCCGCGACTATTCCGAGCTTCGCAGAATTAGGCGTGCACCCGCTGATTCCACAGAGCTATGACGAGATTAGCCGGCAGCCAGGCTTTGTTGATAATAACCTGACACGCGAACAATATAACGCCCGCTTTATTAATGGCGCTGCAGGGGCTGCCACGCAGGCGGCACTGGATGCAACGGCCGCCTTGGGACGCACGCCTCAGGACCAAATTAACCTAGAGATTGCCCGTGGTGCTGGACAAACCCCTAGTCGTGGTACGGGCGCAGGCAGCATTTCTGAAGTGACGCGCAACGGTCTTGCGCTGCTGAACACCAATGCGGCCACGCGCACAGCGACGGTTGATGCCATGCGGGGCGACGAACGGTTTGGTGCGACACTGGGCGAATATTTCAGTGATGCTATTCTCTATCCCACCAATTATGGTTTTGCCAACGCCGATGCCGCCATTGCTGAAGCCAAAAAATGGTTGCCAGAAAATGTGGTGGCAGGCCAATTATTGCAAATTAGCGATGGCTCGCACCCCAGCCAAGGTAGCCGTGGCCGTGTGCGTGATGCAGGGCTGATTGCACGCAGCATTAACCCCACGGTGCCCGATGAATCAGTAAGTCGATTGCTGAACAGTATGCGCGATCACCCGCACAACCCTCGGGTGGCAGAAGACATTCCAGGCAAATGGGGCACGTCATTATTGCATAACTTCAACGTACACATGCCGCAATCTCCCGTTGAGGCGGGGACAACGCACACCGCGGATTTTAATGCCATTGTGCGTGCTGGCCAGTTTGATGAAGCGCAACAGCAGAATTTCCATAACGTCGTCCTTTCCGTTGGTCTTTATGCCGATCGTGAGGCTCGTGAAGGCCTTGGCAAACAGATAACCACAGAAGGATTGGTGGCTGCGCGTGCGCTTGCCACGGAAGCATTGGGCATCACGCGCCATGTAGTGGTGGGTGCGGATGGAAAGCCCATTGAGTCGGAAGCAGCAACCGTTGCTGCCGC
>CANEUT010000121.1 GCA_947441895.1 Rickettsiales bacterium
CGCCGGTCAGGCGCATCACCGTAAAATTGATATTTATACGGATTTCCCTGAAAAAATGCCCAAAATGATTGCCGATCGCGTGCGGGTGATGCAAATTTTGCTGAACCTTCTGTCCAACGCCATTAAATTTACCCCGGAAGGTGGAAAAATTATTATACGCGCCTTTGCCGAGGCCGCTAAAAACAGCGTGCATTATTTCACCATCGAGGTGGAAGATAGCGGTATTGGCATGTCGCAAGCCTCTATTGATAAAGCCTTTTCAAGCTTCAATCAGGGCGATGCGGGCCTTAACCGTCGCTATGAAGGGGCAGGCCTGGGATTGCCGCTTACCAAGCGCCTGGTCGACCTGCATCACGGTAAAATTAAAATAAGTAGCAGTGAGGGCCACGGCACCAAGATAACGGTTCGCTTGACCTCTGACCCCGCGCTACTTGATTAAGCAATCTTTATATGGCAGAACCTACCCAATCGAGAAAATATTGACTGTATAAAAAAATACACAGGAGACCCATTTGAAACAGACCTACCTTGAGACCATTCTTTTAATTGAGCGCCTGCATCGCCGATTTTTGGATGTCATTAAAAGCGAACTCGATCGCTTGCATTTCGATGACATCAACAACGTACAAACGCTTATTTTGTACAACATTGGCAGCGATCAGTTAACGGTGGGTGAGCTTACAAACCGTGGATATTATTTGGGTACAAACGTTTCATATAATGTTAAAAACTTGGTGCAAACCGGTTATTTGATTCAAGAAAAAGCACCGCATGATAAACGCTCAACACGTGTAAAACTTTCAGAAAAAGGCACTGCACTCGTTGAGAAAATGGACGCGCTGATTGAACGCAACGTAGAAGAATTGAATAAGCAAAATCCAGGTCTGACTGAACTGGCCGAAACAAATAAATCGATGCACCGTCTGGAGCGTTTCTGGACAGAATATATGAACCGCCTGTATTAGGCATGCTTGCATAGGGGTTAAGCACATGAAAACATTGCTCACCATCATCGCGGCTTTTGCCTTTGTGGCCATGGCTCCCGCATCGCACGCACAGGAAAACATTGTTACCATCGGCACGGGTTCAGTAACGGGTGTTTATTATCCAACGGGTGGAGCAATTTGTCGCCTCATGAATCGTGGCCGAAAAGAACACGGCATTCGCTGTTTTGTTGAATCAACTGGTGGCTCTATTTACAATTTGCGTGCGCTGCGCGATGGTGAAATCAGTTTTGGTATTGTCCAGTCAGACTGGCAATATAATGCTTATCGCGGCGAAGGTGCTTTTGCCGATGGTCCCCCTTTCCGTGATTTGCGTTCGGTGTTTTCGCTGCATAGTGAAATGTTCACCGTGGCTGTTTCGAAAGATAGCGGTATCAAAAATTTTGAAGGCTTAAAAGGTAAGCGCGTTAACATTGGTGATGCTGGTTCGGGCATGCGCGACATTATGCAAAACCTGATGGATGCCAATGGCTGGACCAAAGCCAACTTTGCCGAAGTAAGCGAACTGAAACCTGCTGAAGCAACGCAAGCGCTGTGTGCGGGTAAATTAGATGCTATGGTATTCGCCGCCGGCCATCCCAATGGCTTGATTCAGGAAATCACTTCCACCTGTGGTGCCAAACTCATTGCGGTGGAAGGCAAAGAAGTGGATCAACTCATTACCAAAAATCCTTATTACGCCCGCACGGCTATTCCTGGCGGCATGTATCCGGGTAACACACAAAACACGCCAACATTTGGCGTGAAAGCAACGCTGGTAACCACCGCCGATGCCGATGAAGAAACGGTTTATCAGCTCGCCAAATCGGTTTTTGATAATTTTGATAGTTTTAAAACGCTGCATTTTGTTTTTGCCACGCTTGATAAAGAACGCATGGTGACTGCAGGGCTTGTTGCTCCCATTCACCCTGGTGCGCTGCGCTATTTCCGCGAAGTTGGCTTGCTAAAAGACGAAGGTAAACAAGTCAGCATTCCGGTTTCTTCGCCGCCAGCCGTTGCTTCAACATCTGCACCCGCAAAATTGCTTCGCCCGTTGCCCGGCATCGACCCTATCGATGTTGAAGGTAACGAGTAGTCGTTAAAATTAGTGGCTGCGTGCTACGGCAAATTCAGCCGCTTCGAGCATTGCGTTTTTAGCGGCAGATGCCGGGAAACCATTGAGTGCATTACGTGCAGCATCCGCAAAATTTTCTGCTACAGCGATGGTTTTTGTAAATGCTTCATGTTGGGCGAGCAAATTTTTTGCGCGCCGTAAATCATCATCGCTGATGCTTTCACCGTTTTGAATGGCGCTTTCCCAAAAAGCACGCTCGTCAGCACTACCTTGTTGATAGGCAATCAACACCGGCAATGTTACTTTGCCATCACGGAAATCATCGCCAATAGCTTTGCCCAAATCTTCTTCACTGGCCTGATAATCGAGCGCATCATCGACTAATTGAAACGCCATGCCCAATGCCTGACCATAGGCGCGTAATGGTTCGCGCCACTGGGGTTGATCACTTACCACGGCGCCAATTTCACAGGCGGCAGCAAACAAGGCGGCCGTTTTGGCCGACAGCACTTGTTCGTAAATATCTTGCGTAATCGACAAATCGTGGCTGACCATCAGCTGGTGCACTTCGCCCGAAGCGATAATGGCCGATGCATCGGATAGAATTTTCAGCACATCCAGCGAGCCATCTTTTACCATCAGCTGAAAAGCACGACTGAACAAAAAATCACCCACCAGCACGCTGGATTTATTGCCCCACAAAGCATTGGCAGTAGCGGCACCACGGCGTAAATGGCTTTCATCCACCACGTCATCATGCAGCAAGGTTGCGGTGTGAATGAACTCAACACAGGCTGCAAGCCGCACATGACGTTCACCTTCATAACCACACAGCTTTGCGGCCGCCACGGTAAGGCTGGGGCGCAAGCGTTTGCCACCGGCCGCAATAATGTGCGATGCCAAATCATTGATAAGGGGAATATCACTATTCCCGTGCTCTAAAATAACCTGATTCACGCGCACCATGTCAGTGGCGACCAAATGCTTGAGCGCGCTCATATCGGCACGGTGGGTGAAAGGCGTTAAACTGGCGGTAGCGGTGGCGGTCATACATGATGCGTAGCCCAGCGCAGGCTCTCAGGCAAGGATTGTGTGCGCCGAATCACCAGAACTGGGTTGCTGCTCACTGGCTAAGGGGCGCACAAAATGCTGCACTCCTTGCTGAAAGGCAAGTTGACCCTTGAGGCCCGTTAGTTGAAGTGCATTCTCAAAAACATCGCGAATGCCTTGCGAAACCTCGCTATTTAGGGGTTTGCTGCTGCGAATTACTAAATCAAACGCTTTATTTTTCTCAAAACTACGAACAAATCCATCGAATTGAAGATCACCCAAATGTGATGTATCAATCTCGATAATAAACCGTTGTCCGCAATCATTTGGGCTTTTATTTTTATTCGCCTCATCATCTTTGCGAATATAAAGCCGCGCTTGTTGTAGCTCATGACCAAACAGCATGGGCAGCATGATGCCCGACCACTGGGTGAGGGGAGAATTAATATAAAATTGCTGCATTTGCGCCATATCGCTATCTAGCCGTTTTATAAGATCGGGAGCGAATGCTTTTAAGCGACTCACCGTATTTTTTCCCAACCAATCACCCACATCGCCAGCTTTCACGGCAGCCATAAAAAACAAAAGGCCACTACTTAATTTGGGGCCAAGATTTGGCATATGTTGCAGCACTTCGCGGGTGAGTGCTGGGTCTTGGGTTTGCAGTATGTTCAGCGCATCACCCAAATGTTGCCAATCACGGGTTAGGCTGGTGATGGTTTGTAATTCGCTGCTTAGTGGCGTTAACAAGGGCAAATTTGTTGATTCTATCACCTCTGCTTTGAGGGTTAGACTGGTGCCGGTGGGCAATAGTTGCGCGGTATAAAGCTTCAAGGTGGCAAATTTGGTGTGTAAAATATTAGCGCCGTCGGCTTCGTGACCAATGACTGCGGCGTGCAATGGCACATCGGCAATGGGCAGCTGATTCAACGATGTTGCGGGCGGCGCGTAAACTGTGGATTTTACCATTGTTTCGAATGGTGGAACTGCATTTCTGGCAATAGTGTTTGGTGTGGATGGTGACACCGGTGCTGCTTCTGAATTAAGTGGCGGCGCGAATGATTTTGTCTGGATAAAATTTGCTTCTTCAGGAAGGTTGGGTTCTGGAAGTGATGTTGCCGCGGCTTTTGTGCTAATAACAGCGGATGGTGCTGCCGCAGTAGTGGTAACTATTGGCTCAGATGTTGGATCAGTCACCACATCACCCGTCGCTTGAGTGACAGCGCCGCTGCTGGATTTAAATAGCTGTTTAATGGTGGTGTTAGCCGATTGAGCTGACGAAGCGGTTGGCTGATCATCAGCTAATGGAGGGGGCACGGATTGTGTTTTGACTTCTTCTGCACGCTTGGTTTGTGATGGTATTTGGGGCAACAATGTGGCTGGCAATGTGGGTTCAGGAATGGAGCTGATGGATACGGGCAGTGGCGGCAATTCCAAATCAAGCACGATTAATTTAAGTGCTGTTCCGGCGGGCAAATTGCGAAGTGCCGCGGGCACATTATCTTGTTCGATGGGTGATAAAATGACCGATTTTTGAGCGTTCGCAAGTAGCGCATTAAGCGGATTAAGCACTAATGCTTGCAACACGGGTTGCGAAAGCGCTGCGGTTGCACCAGTGGGTGCTATTGCCGGTTGTAAAATTGGCACACCACGAAACGTGGGCGCAGCAATACTATCTGCTGTGACGGCGCGTGTATTTTGCGTGCTGTAATCTTGCAAACTCAACCCATCGACGGTCACAATACGCGCTCGGCTGGTTTGTGTGGCGTCGACCCGAAAAACCACAATGCTTCCTGTTTTTAAAAACACTTCGCTATTTATTGCCAAATCACCCACGGGTGTTCGCAGAATTGGGTTTCCTTGGCTGTCGCGATTAATAACAAACCCCTCTACGGTGGTACCGTTAGCAAGATTGGCAAGTGGGTTGGGCGTAGCCGATGTGCCCTGTTGCGGCACCGCCGTGGTAAGCGGCTGAATGGTAATGGTATTGTTAACGGGCGCTAAGGGTATGATCGGATTGTTCATGACCCACCTATCCGTTATTCTTTACGCAGCAGCTTAATGGAGATGCTTGCAGCATCAGTGGCGGCGGTTGTGTGCGGCGCTTTTTCCAGTAACGATGATTGCGAGCGAATGGCATCTTTCACTTTATTATCTTTGCGAATAACACCCAGCAAGGGCGGTGAGTATTTCAAAAAGTTGGTGGTGGCACGATTGATGGTGGCATAGCTTTGCTCACCCTCGCGCTGCGATGCCGCCTGGTTCACCACAATTTGCACCGCGGGAG
>CANEUT010000122.1 GCA_947441895.1 Rickettsiales bacterium
AGTAATGACTTGGGCAATCTCTCGCTTCATCCTCTATCGGATACGGCGACGCGATTGAGGTGAATTATTTCAGTGGTGAAAATTTATGCCGAAGGCTGTATAAGCGGGTCCATGAAAAACACACTCTCTCTCAAATCTTTGGGCATCGCCCTCATCTGCTCGCTGCTCAGCGGCTGCTATGGCGGCCCCGTCGGCAATGCCAATGTGCCGCAACCCGCGAAGTCGGTGGATTTATCGCAGTATGTGGGGCGGTGGTATGAAATCGCGCGTTATGAGAACGGCTTCGAAAAAGGCTGCGAAGGCGTGACGGCCAATTACACCACACGCGCGGATGGGCTGGTTGGCATTCTCAACACCTGCCGCAAGGGCGCGGTGGATGGCGCGGTGAGCACCGCCGATGGCAAAGCAAAAATCATTGAAGGCTCGAACAACGCCAAGCTGAAAGTTTCCTTCTTCGGCCCGTTCTATGTGGGAGATTATTGGGTGCTCGACCGGGCGGAGGATTATAGCTGGTCCATCGTGGGTGAACCATCGGGCCGCTATCTGTGGATTTTGGCGCGCAAACCGGTGCTTTCTGATAAGCAGCTAAACATGCTCACCGCCAAGGTGAAAGCGATGGGCTATGACACCTCGCTGATTTATTATCCCAAGCAGCCACCGGCGAAGTGAGTTTGGGGAAATAAACACGAGGTGAACGGCTGAGAATAGATCTCCACGCCCCACCATTCCCGTCTTCTTCAAATTCACCCCCCACTTATCCCCAACCACCCCATTTTGGCTCAAAATAGCCTATTTTTTGTGCATTATGGGTTGATTAACCCCCCAAATGTGACTAATAACCTCGCTCGAATAGAAAAATTGGGGTGAAGAATGATGGATGTCGTCACAGGCGGCGCCGGGTTTATTGGCAGCCATTTGGTAGATCGTTTGCTGGCCGAAGGTCGCCATGTGCGCGTGGTTGATAACCTTTCGGTGGGCCGCGCTGCCAACCTGGAACATCACAAAGACAACAAGAACCTTGAATTCTACCACGCTGACATTGCCGACGAAGCGGTGATGGACAAAGTGGTGGCCGGGGCCGAGCGCGTGTTCCACCTTGCCGCCCGCGCCGATGTGGTGCCCAGCATTCAGGAACCAAAAGAATATTTCCGCTCGAACGTGGATGGCACGTTTGTGGTGCTGCAAGCCGCCCGCGCGCACAACATCAAGCGTTTCGTCTATATCGCCTCGTCGTCGTGCTATGGCATTCCTGATGCCTATCCCACTTCAGAAACGGCGGAGATTCGCCCGCAATATCCATATGCGCTCACCAAATTCCTCGGCGAGGAATTGATGAAGCACTGGGCGCAAGTCTATAAACTTCCCGCCGTTGGCCTGCGCTTTTTCAACGTGTATGGCCCGCGCGCGCGCACCAGCGGCACCTATGGCGCGGTGTTCGGCGTGTTCCTGGCGCAGCTGATTGCCAAAAAACCCCTCACCATTGTGGGTGATGGCGAACAAACCCGCGACTTCACCTTTGTGAGCGACGTGGTAGATGCGATTTTGACCGCCGCCGGCAGCGACAAAGTGGGCGAGATTTATAACGTGGGCAGCAACAACCCCGTCAGCATCAACCATTTGGTGAAGCTGCTGGGCGCGAAAGAAACGCTGCATATTCCCAAGCGCCCCGGCGAGCCGGATTGCACCTGGGCCGACACCAGCAAAATTGCCCGCGAGCTCAACTGGCACCCCAAAGTGCGCATTGAAGACGGCGTGAAGACCATGCTGGAAAACATTGACTATTGGCGTGACGCTCCGGTATGGACCGCCGATTCCATTGCAGACGCCACCAAAGACTGGTTTAAATATCTGGGCAACCCTGCCGATAAGAAGCAGAACGCCGCTTAACACTTACTAGGACAAACAACGTGTCAGTTTCAACCAACCCAGAACCACAGGATGCCAAGGCATCGACCGCCGCCAAAATAGTCTCGCAAGATGCGCTGGCGCTGCAAATTGCTGCGCTGAAGCAGCAAGGCAAAAAAGTCATTCAAGCCCATGGCACGTTCGATTTGCTGCATCTGGGCCATGTGAAGCACCTTGAGGCTGCCCGCAAAAAAGCCGACGTGCTGGTGGTGACCTTAACCGCCGATAAATACGTGAACAAGGGCCCCGGCCGCCCCGTGTTCAACGAGCAATTGCGCGCCGAAATGCTGGCCGCGCTTGAAGTGGTGGATTGGGTTTCCATTAACCCCACACCCGATGCCGTGCCCGCCATTTTGAAGCTGAAGCCCAATTATTACGCCAAAGGGCAAGACTATATTAACCCCGAGGGCGACATTACCGGTAAAATTGTGGATGAGCGTAATGCCATTGAATCCGTCGGCGGCAGCATCATGTTCACCGAGGAAATCGTGTTCAGCTCTACCGAGCTGATCAACCGCCACATGAATGTCTATGAGCCGCATGTGCGCGACCATATCGACCGCCTGCGCGAGAATAACGGGCTGGAAAATATGTGCGCCCAAATCGACAAGCTGAAGGGCTTGCGCGTGCTGGTGATTGGTGACGCCATCATCGATGAATATCACTACATTATTCCCATGGCGAAAGCGGCGAAAGAAAACATGATCGCCGCCCGCTATCAGGACGAAGAAATGTTCGCTGGCGGCGTGTTCGCTACCGCCAACCACCTCGCCTCGTTCTGCGATAAGGTTGATATCATTACCTGCCTTGGCGCACGCGACAGCAAAGAAGAGTTCATTCGTAAGAACTTAAAACCTAACGTGTCCATGAAGGTGGTCTATCGTACCGAAGGGCCCACCACCACCAAGCGCCGGTTTGTTGACCCTTCCTACATGCGCAAATTGTTTGAAGTGTATTTCATCAACGATGAGCCGCTGTTTCGCGACACCGAAGATGAGCTGAACGCCCTGCTGAACAAAACCCTCAGCCAATATGATGTGGTGATTGCGAACGATTTCGGCCACGGCATGATTGGCCGCTCGACGGTGGAATTGTTGGCTGAAAAATCAAAATTCCTGGCGGTAAACACGCAAAGCAACAGCGCCAACATGGGCTATAACCTCATCAATAAATATCCGCGCGCTGACTTTGTTTGCATCGATGCGCCTGAGGCTCGCCTTGCGGTCACCGATAAAATTAGCCCCATCGAAGAAATTATCACCGCGCGCCTGCCCAACGCCATTCAATGCGAGCAATTCATCATCACCCATGGTCGCCATGGGTGCGTTACCTTCAGTAAAGGCGATGTCGTACACACCATTCCCGCTGTCACCAAAACCATTGTTGACACTGTGGGTGCGGGCGATGCGTTCCTGGCCATCACCTCGCCGCTGGTGGCGCTGGGCACACCGCTGAACCAGGTGGGCTTTATTGGCAACGTGGTGGGTGCGCTTAAAGTGGGCATTGTTGGGCACCAACGCTCGGTGGAAAAAGTGAACGTGCTGAAAGCCATTCATGGTATGCTGAAGTGACGGGTTTGAGTTAAGCGCTTCGCGCTTTACGAACCCGTCATCCCCGCGCAGGCGGGGATCCAGAGTAACGAATATTATTTTTAAGAGGATCTTATGTCGAATACGTATAAACATGTGATGGTCACCGGCGGCGCTGGTTATGTGGGCAGCTGCTTGGTGCCAAAATTGCTGAACGCTGGCTACAAAGTCACCGTGCTCGACTGGTACCTCTATGGCGATGTGTTTAATTCACTGAAAGGCAACCCCAACCTTCGCGAAATCAAAGGCGATATTCGCAGCGCCGACGATATTAAAAAATCGCTGAGCGACGGTGTCGATGCGGTCATTCACCTGGCCTGCATCAGCAACGACCCCTCGTTCGACCTTGACCCGGATTTGGGAAAAACCGTGAACTATGACTGCTTCCGCCCCATGCTGAAAGCCGCCCATGAAGTTGGCGTGAAGCGTTTTGTATATGCATCGTCGTCGAGCGTGTATGGCGTGAAAGAAGAGCTGGAAGTGACCGAAGAATTGTCACGCGAACCGCTGACCGATTATTCGAAATACAAAGCCATGTGCGAAGATGTGCTGGCAGAAGAGCTACCAAGCCTGACCGGCATGACCTGCGTGACCGTGCGCCCTGCCACCGTGTGCGGCTATGCGCCGCGCCTGCGCCTTGATTTGTCGGTGAACATCCTCACCAACTTTGCCATCAACAAAGGCTTCATCACCGTGTTCGGCGGCGACCAACAGCGCCCCAACATTCACGTGGAAGACATGACCGACGCTTATTTGCTGATGCTGGATCCAGCCCGTGCACCTCACGAGAAAATTCACGGCAACATCTACAATATCGGTTTTGAAAATCACTCCATCATGGACATTGCCAAAATGGTGCGCGACGTGGTGGGCAACAACGTAGAAATTCGCGTGGAAGAAACGAATGACAATCGCAGCTATCGCGTGTCCAGCGCAAAAATTCAGCGCGAACTGGGCTTCACGCCAAAACGCACCATCGCCGATGCTGTGCGTGATTTGAAAGCCGCCTTTGAAGCTGGTAAAGTGCCCAACTCGTTTGAGGACGATAACTACTTCAACACCAAGCGCATGAAAGCGCTGAAGGTTGCGTAGTTTCGAATGACCTCACCGCGCACGCTTGTCTTTCTGCTGCCCGTTTGGGGTGAGTTCTATATCGAGCAGTTCTTTGCCCGCAGCCTGCTAACATTGCTGGCGCCGGGCAATTTGCCAAAGCTTGCGGCCAAACACCCGGTGGTGATTCGTTTTCTGACTCACAAGGAAAACTTCGATAGTTTCCGTGGCAACGCGCTGTTCCCTGAGCTCGAAAAATATTGCAACGTTGAATATATCGACATTGCCGACATTATTTTTCCCGGCAATTATTCCACCACCATCACCATGGCCTATTTGCGCGGCATGGAAGCATCGGGCGAGAACTATTGCGAAGACTGGTTCTTCTATCTGGTGGCCGATTATATTTTTGCCGATGGCGCATGGGGCAATTTGCTGCCGCGGCTTGCCGATGATAAACTTCGCGGCATCACCAATGGCAATTTTCAGGTGATTGAAGACGAAGCCTGGCCATTGCTGGAAGAAATGCTTACCCCACAATCAACCCATCTGGCCATTGCACCGCGCGCCCTCATGAAACTGGGGTTAGCGCACACCCATTCCATTGTCATGTCGAGCACAGTGAACCAGAATTTATGCCATAATTCGAACGCTAATCGCTTTTTTTGGCGGGTGGGTGGCGAAACGCTGGTTGGCCGGTTTTTCCTTCGCCACATGCTGGCCGTTCGCCCCGAGCGCCGCGTTGA
>CANEUT010000123.1 GCA_947441895.1 Rickettsiales bacterium
CTACACGGGCGGTTTTTCAAAATTCCTCTATAGCGGAACGAATACATATTATTCATTGAACAATAAAAACAATACCAATTTTAGTATCCTCACCAATACCGACACCCAAAGCACCAGTGGAACCATTAAGGTGAATGCCATCGATTATCCACGCAGCGAAGACGTGCCAGAACATCCCGATTATTGGATTATCAATTTTGGTCCAACCATAGATGCCACCACCACTGCCAATAACTACACCGCAAACTATGCGAACAGCAGCAGCTGGACCTATGATGAGGATGAGGAAAACTACGAGCAAACCGCTTCCGTTACGGCTGACGACCTTAACACCGGCAACATCAGCAATCAGGAAGCAGCGAAAGCCGCCGTGGCCGCAATTGAAACCGGAACCATGCCCAACGGTCCCTGCGCTAATTGCGACTATGTGAAATGGGGCGTGTGGAGCCTTTCCGCCGATAATGGCTTGACGGGAATCAATCAAATTCAATCGACAGCGGTCAATCTGCCTTTCGTGGCGGGTAAGGTGACCCAAAATCTTGATTCGGTCATCGCCAACAATAACCTAAACGGAACCTACACCTATACCGGTGAGGTGCACGGCCAAACGTTTAATTCAACAGACGCCACCCCCATTGCCAATGCTAAGGGTAACTTCTCCATGGAATTGAACACGGCTAACCGGAGAATATCAAACTTCAGCGGCACACTCGGCGATTATACCATCACCAGCACTGGCAATGCCCAAATTCAAACAACGGGCAATGCCGTCACCACTTCGGGGCTTAATATCAATGCGCAAAGAACCGGTTTTAATTTAAATAACGGCTCGCTAAACGCTGCGCTTTATGGCCCACAAGCACAGAATATTGGCGGTAACTTTAATGCGAACGATGGTGAAGGCACTCCTTCCAATGCCATCAACGGTGTGTTCCTCGGCAGTCGCTAAGCGTTATTTAAACGTCGCCACATAAACCCCGTCCCAGTCTGCTGGTGGCGGGGTTTGTGCATATTCCACCATGCGAGTGCGATAGAGATCATACAACCCCGCAAGCGATGGCACCGGAATAGCAAGCGCAACAAGCTCCAGCGATTTTGCCAGCATCACCGCTTCTTCTAATGCCGCACTTGCCTCGTGCCATTGCTGCGCCCGATATGCCTGCAACATGGCGCAATGCAGTGTGCTGAGCTTTATAAAATCCGCATGTGCGGCAAGCGTCTCATCGCCCAACAGGGTAAAAATATGCACTGCCTGTTTTTTGCCCTTCACGCGAATGAGGTCAATCTCAATGGCCGCAAACCCCTTCAGCTGCACAAGGGTCGCTTCACCAATGACCAAATCAACGCCATAGAACTTACTCTGCCCCTCAAGCCGCGACGAAATATCAACCGCATTGCCAAGCGCCGAATAATTAAACCGCAGGCGCGAACCCAAATTACCCACGCAGCAAATGCCGGTGTTCAGCCCCATGCCAATGCGCACCGGCGACAAATGGCTGCCGCGCTCGGCATTAAAAACTTCCAGCCGTTCGTTGAATTTCACCAGCTCAGCACGCATGGCCAGCGTGGCCCGCGCCGCCCGCACAGCATGATCGGCCACATCCAGCGGCGCATTCCAAAACGCCATAATGCAATCACCGATATATTTATCAATCGTGCCCTGCTGATCAAGAATAATGTCCGTCATGGGCGTCAAAAAGTTATTGATGAAGTGGGTAAGGTCTTCCGGTGATTGTTTTTCGGAATAGCTGGAAAAATCACGAATATCGGTAAACATCACGGTCAGCTCACGGTTTTCACCGCCCAATTTCAGCAATTTGGGGTTGGCCACCGCTTTTTCCACCAGTGCTGGCGAAAGATAGAGGCTAAACGCATCGCGGATTTGCTTGCGCTCCTGCTCGGTGTGTAAAAACCGGCGAATTGATTCAAGAAGATAGATCGACGTGAGCGCCACCACTGGCGTTACTGGACTAAATAACATTTTCATTTCGGCAAACGCATGCCACGATCCATAAACCGTGATGCCCAACAAACCCAACATGCTGGCAAAACCCGCAAGCGCCCCCGTGCGCCGCACAATTAATAATAAAGCTACCCCCAAAACCAGCACCGATCCAATTTCAGCACAGCCTATCCAATCGGGGCGCTGCAAATATTCTTTCAGCAGAATTTGCTCAACCAGTTGGGCATGCACCTCTACCCCAGGCAAGGCCGCATCATGCGGGGTGGCGCGCAAATCTTTCAGCCCCGCGGCGCTGGTGCCAATAATCACAATATGCCCCGCAATTTTTTCAGGGTCCAAGCCCCCTTGAATTATTTTCCATGCGGGCACATAGCGATCGGGCGTGCTGAGGGAGTAATAAATCCAGAACATGCCGTTTTCATCGACCGGAACGGTTGTGTCACCCACCCGAACCGATTCCAGACCCTGATTGGCGTTAATGGTATAATGCTGCGCATCAAATGCCAAACGTAGCGACTCAAGCCCCAAAGTGGGGTAAATTTGACCATGATAGCCCAACAAAAGGGGCACGCGGCGCACCACACTATCACGGTCGGGAATGCTGTTTATGAAACCCATTCCCTTCGCCGCCTTGCTTAAAATAGGCAACGAGCCAATCATGCCATCAAACTGTTTAATCGACCCTTCAGGCAAAGACCCACGAATAATGACGCTCGCTTTGTCATATTCGGCGGCGTGCTGCGTATGGTCGCCGAAGCTGACAGCCGTCACCGCTGGCTTATCTTGCAGCACACGCGCAAGTTGTTGGTCAGGGTCGGGCAGTTTACCAATAAAGCTCGTTAGTGCTTCATCACCCCAAAGCGGCACAATATGCTTTGGTGAAGTTCTATCTTCTTCAGGAAAAATAATATCATAGGCAACAACCGCCGCACCCGCTTCATAAAGTTTGGTGGTTAAGTCGGCCACCATGCTGCGCGGCCATGGCCATTGGCCTAATTTTGCCAGGCTATTATCGTCAATATCAACAATGCGAACTCCGGCTTCAGTGTAAGAACGCGGTTTAATACGCTGATAAACATCGAATACCTGATAGTTTAGGTCGCTAATGAGAGGCACATCGAAAAGCTTTATGGCAATCATGCAACAAAGCAGCAGCCATGACGAGCAAAGCAGCAGTAAGGACATTATTTTATTTAGATTTTTAATCATAATTTAATCCGAATTGATATATAAAGAATCTATAAGAAGAGGTACAGTATTTTGATAACTCTCAACAAAACTGTTCGCACGGCAACAAAAATCGTATGCGCCACCACGCTTACGCTTGGTTTTTTTGCAACCCACGCGCTTGCTGCCCCCGCCGATGACGCGGCACAGGCCGCTGCCTCACAAGAAATCAGCCGCGTTACACTTGAAGGCGAAGGCCGCAACGATATGAAAGCTCATTTTGCCTATGCCCAGCGCTCGCTTAAAAAACACAATGCGCGTGAAGCAGAATGGGCCTTTCGCAAAATGTTGGCCAACGACCCCTCGCTTGACCGCGTCAGGCTTGATTTAGCCATGGTGCTCATTCCTCAAGGCAAACTAGCCGAAGCAAAAGCATTGCTGCTCGAAGTGAAAGATAAAAAACCGCCTGCATCCGTTGTCAAAAATATCAATCTGGTGCTTGCTCAGGTGACCATGCTCATGAAGCCACACCAGTTAAATGGCTCCGTTAGCGTTGGCATTAACAGCGACAGCAACGCCAACGCATCGCCCAGCAGCGGCGACATTACCTTGCTCGACACCAGCATTCCACTGGGTGCGGGCGCCGGCAAACAGCATGACATCAGCCTTTATACCGCCGCAAGCATCAACCACGTCTATCGCACCGACCTTGACCAAAAAAGTCAAACCCTGCGCTGGAAAACTGACTTCCTGAATTACCGCACCCTGCAGGATAAATTATCGAACCTGAACATCATCATGAACACCATTCGCACCGGACCAGAGCTTACCTTGCTGGATAGCGGTATGAAACTGGGTCTGTTTGGCAGCTACAGCATGCTGACACTTGATAGCCATAAATATCTTGATAATCCAAAACTGAATGCCGTGGTGGAAGTGCCACTCACCAATGATCTCACCGTAAGCTTTGATAGCAGCGTTGAGCATCGCACCTATCATAACGCACCTGGGGTCACCACCTATGAAGACCGCGATGGATCGGCCCTGCAACAAACGGCTGGCCTACGCTATATATTAAGCGATCAATGGTTACTAAACAGCACCGTCACCGCACGCAAAGAAGAAGCAAAACAAAATTATTATGGCAACGAACAATATGCGATTGATTTCGGCACGACTTACATCATTAATCCGCAAACTTTTGTGACCGCGCAAACAGGCTATCGCCATTCCAATTATGACGAAGCAGATTTGCTGACCAGCGCCAAAATCCGCAGCGACGATGAATATTCAGCAGGCCTTACCATTGGTCGCATTTTTATGCTTCCCGAGCTTGGGAATCAGGCCACCTTGACGGGTGGCTATCTCTATCGCCGTGTCGATTCAAATTTACAAAACTACGACTATGACAACCATCGCATTTCAACATCTCTCAGCATCGCTTTTTAGGAGCACAATGCATGACACAACAGCCCGCATCATCTAAAACGAACCGTAGCCTTCTTTTTGTAAAATTTCCTGCTGAAACAGTTATTTTTTCCGAACGCTCGCAATCAACCGATGTGTATCTCATCCGTTCGGGTCGGGTTGAAATTCGTAAACAGATTGGCCCCGAATCAGTACTCATCAAAGCCCTTGGGCCCCAAGAAATTTTTGGTGAAATGGCGCTCATTCACCACAAGCCTCGCTCGGCCAGTGCCGTCGCCGTGATGGATACCGAATGCTATGTGCTGAACCACACCGCGTTTGACGATAAACTGAAAACAATTGATCCATTTTTACGTGGCGTATTCCGTGTGCTGGCCAACACCGTGCGCGAATTGACCACTGAACTTGCCTCAATTAAAAAGATTGATTAGTTTTTAGCCGCGACTTTTATCGGCCGGATACACGCCCAGCAAATTTACTTTGTGGGTAAAGAACCCCAACTCCTCGATCGATAGCTGAACCGGCTTCTCGCGTGGGTGCCCCTCAAACGTCATAAAAAACTGGGCACTGCTATTCGCACCGGCACGAATATAGCTTTCCAGCTTGATAATGTTCACATTGTTGGTGGCAAAACCACCCAACGACTTATACAACGCCGCCGGAATGTTACGCAGC
>CANEUT010000124.1 GCA_947441895.1 Rickettsiales bacterium
AATATCGGCGCGGGCATTCTCCATTCCGGCGCTCACCATACGTTCGATTTCTTCAAAGGCAAGGCCGTATGAAGGGGTGACGGCCACTTGCTGCTCGGTGCCGGTCATCAGTTCGGTGGCGCTGACGGTGAGCAGCCCGTCGGCATCGATGGAGAAACTGACACGAATGCGCGCCGCGCCCGCCACCATGGGTGGAATATTCTTCAGCGTGAAATTGGCCAGCGACCGGCAATGCTCCACCTTCTCGCGCTCGCCCTGCAGCACGTGAATTTTCATGGCCGTTTGGCCATCTTGATAGGTGGTGAATTCCTGCGCCACCGCCACCGGAATGGGCGTGTTGCGATGGATGATTTTCTCGACAATGCCACCCATGGTTTCAAGGCCCAGCGAAAGCGGAATGACATCGAGCAGCAGATGATCGGCGCCCTTCGTCAGGGCTTCGGCCTGAATGGCGGCGCCGAGGGCCACCACCAAATCAGGGTCGAGCGAATCAAGTGGGGTGGTACCGAAGAAATTGGCCACTTCACGCTTCACCCGTGGCATGCGGGTAGAACCACCCACCAGCACCACGCCGGTGACGGCTTCACGCGTTAGCTCGGCATCGGCCAGCGCGGCATCGCAGCGGGCGATGGTGCGGGCGATAAGCGGTGCCATCATGGCGTCCAGCTCAGCATGGCTGAGGGTTAGGGTCGCCCCTTCCCAATGGATAACAGCTTGCGCTTCGGTGCTTAGTTTTTCTTTCGCGGTGCGGCACATGGAAAGCAGCTCACCCAGCGCGGCGGCGTCTAATGCGCCATCGGCCACGTTTGCTTTTTCAATTAATTTCGCGGCGATCAGCTGGTCCACATCATCGCCCCCTAAATGGGTGTCGCCCGCGGTGGAGAGCACTTGGAACACGCCGTCTTCCAGCTTCAGAATGGAAATGTCGAAGGTGCCGCCGCCAAAATCATAAATGGCGAAGGTGCCTTGGGCCTTGGCATCCAGCCCATAGGCCAGCGCGGCAGCGGTAGGTTCATTAATAAGGCGTAGCACCTCAAGCCCGGCAATGCGGGCGGCATCTTTGGTGGCGGCGCGGGCCGCATCATCAAAATAAGCGGGCACGGTGATGACGGCTTGGGTCACATCGCGCCCCAGCGCTTCGCAGGCCAAATCGCGCAGGTGTTTTAGAATTTCGGCCGAGACTTCCACCGGCGTTACGCTTTTATCATTCACCTTCACCCGCACCATGCCGCCTTGCGAATGGTCGAGCACAAAGGCTTCTTGCCCGGCGATCGTTTCAATATCCGCGGCTGACTTCCCCATGAGGCGTTTGATGGAAGCGACCACCCCCGCCTCGCCCTCAGCGTAAGCGCGACGAGCCTCATGCCCCACCACGGCGCAATGGCTGGTATAATGCACGATGGATGGAATAATGGCGCGGCCATGAGCATCGAGAATCGGCTCGGCTTTGGCGCTGCTGGCGATGGCGACCACGCTGTGGGTGGTGCCAAGGTCGATACCAATGGCCACCGTATCCGCGTGTGGCAGCGGTGTTTGGCCGGGCTCGTAAATCTGCATCAAATTAGCCATGCGCTACCATACCGCTGTCATCCTGAGCAGCGCGAAGGATCTCACGCGTTAATACTAGATTCTTCGCTGCGCTCAGAATGACAAAATAAAAATATTTTTTCATGCCTGCGCCGCCTTCAATCGATAGATGAGCATATGGGCTTCTTCCATGGCTTTGCCCAGATATTGCAGGCGCAATGTTTCATGGGTGGCAGCTTGATAGTCACCGGCGGCAAAAGCCTCGGCCAGCAATGTATCATTCGCCGCAGCGAGGGCTTTCACCTCGCCCACCATGGAAGCGAGGGCTGCTCCCTCGTGTCCCGCATCGGCGATGCGCTCACGCAGATCCATCATTTCCATGAGCACGGCAGGCGGCACGTTGGCATTATTTTCTTCCGCCAGCGCAAAAATACCCTGCAGCTCGAGCAAATGTTCGGCGCGGGTGAGCGGGTTTTTGAGGGTGTCATAGGCATCGTTCACCAATTGCGATTGGGTGATGGCCAGCACACGCTCCACCTCGCTTTTACCCACAAACCGATCGGGATGCGTGGCGCGCTGCGCGGCAAAATAAGCCTGTTCCAGCGCTTTTAAATCGAGCGCATAGCTGGCTGGCAACCCCAAAATATCGAAGAAACTTTGCATCGCGCGTATTTAGGCGAGTTGTGAGCGGCTGTCTATAAAAGGCTGATGAAATTTCTTCTATTTTGTCATTCCCGCGAAAGCGGGAATCTAGGGCAACACGGTACTTGGCCTGAGATCCCTGCTTTCGCAGGGATGACAAGATGATTAGGGCATAATTCGCGTACCCGCATCGGCATCGGCGTAAAGCGGATAGCTGCGCGAATTGAAAAGCTGGTAGTGCCACCATTCATTGCGGTAAAAATCCCAGCCGGCGGTGGTCATGATGCCCATGAGCAGCAGGCGGTTACGCTGGGCCTGCGCATTAATATCGAAGCGGCCATGATGCGAACGGGGGTGAAACTCATCGAACGCGGTGCCCATATCAAGCGGGGTGAAATTCCACGTGCAGAGGGTTAAATCGACCGCCACACCGCGCGAATGGGGCGAACCACGGCGAGGATCGGCCAGGAAGCTTGGATCCGGCGTGTGCTCCCACAATTTCCACTGGGCTTCGCTGGGGCGATAGGCATCATACACGATGAAGCGATAGCCCTGTGTTTTGGCGAGATTCACGGCCACAGCAAGCTTTTCTGCCGCTTCGGCGTGCAAAAAGCAGCGTGCATCGGCGCGATAGACGGGTTTGCCGGTAAAATTATCGGCCGTGGCATATTTCAGATCAATGCGCACATCGTGCGACTCGGGGGTAATCTCAACTAGTGACATGATTGGCCTGCAACACGGCGTGCAGCCCCTGCGTAATGGTGGTTTCGCACGACTTGGCGAGCGCCTTGCGATCGTCATGGTTTTCGGCGCGCTCGACCGCATAAAAATTCACGGTGACCTGCACATAAGGCAACTTCAGCAACGACATAAAATGCGGCGCAAAACTGGCATCGCCCACCCATGAAACCATCTCACGCGTGGCGGCAGAAAGTGGCTGATCGGCAATGTGCGTGTAAGCAATGCTGACCGGTTGCAGCGGCAGATGATGCGCTTCCACCAAATTCAGAAAACCGCTTTTAAAGGGCTTGATGTTAAAGCCGTCGCCCGTGGTGCCCTCGGGGAATAATGCCAGCACTTTATTTTCTTTCAGGCGCGCTTCCATTTCGCCTTTGGCGCGCTGCATATCAGCCGGGCGACGCTCGATGAAGACACAATCGCCCAACACACAGAAAAAACCAATCACCGGCCAGCTGCGGATTTCAAGCTTTGGCGTGAACGAAAGCGGCGCAATGGAACCCAACACCAAAATATCGAGATAACTGCTATGGTTGGCCACAATCATCAGCGGACGCAGGTCACTCGCCTCGCCCACCACGTTCAACCGCACGCCGGCCAGCATGCGCATGCCGCTATAAAAAAGATGCACCATGCGGCCACGCAGCTTTTCAGCTTTCAGCGCCCACGCCAGCAAAATGGGAGGAAACATGACCAGCACCAGCAGCAAAATGCCGGCCACACGCAAGGTTGCGCGCAAGGTTGAGCTGGATGGTGCAGTGGATTGGCTCATTATTGGGCGTCACTGATGTAACGGTCAGCATAACGCTGAGAGAGCGTATCAGTCTGCACCACAATGGAAACATCGCAGGTGTTGTAGGCATAATCGAGCACGGCGCCATCACCCACCATGCCGTTGAGGCGCAAATAGCCTTTAATCAGCGGTGGCAAGGCATTAAGCGCGGCGCGTGGCACCACGTCTTCTTTCGGCATGAAATTCATGTTCACGTAATGGGCGGGCAGCGCTTTGGGGCGAATATGCTCGGGCGCTAAATGGTAATGATAGAGATAGGAAAGCGCATGGTGATGCTCGCGCGCGTTGACACCATGGAAACTGGCGCAACCAAACATCAATTTCACATTCTGCGCGGCAATGAAGGCACCAATGCCCTGCCACAGCATTTGAATGACTGGGCGCGTGCGATATTGCTGTTCCACGCAACTGCGGCCAAGCTCCATAATTTCGCCGGGCTGCGCACGCAGGGCCGAAATATCATATTCCGTTTCAGTATAAAAACTGCCAAGGCGCAGCATGTTGGTGCGGGTGAGCAAACGATAGGTGCCCACCACGCGCGCGTCACCCGTGCGGGTGTTATCGATCACCAGCAGGTGATAGCACACATCATCGAACTGGTCGAAATCACGCTTTTGCTGTTGCACGGCCAGATTAGCCACGCCGCCCATTTCTTCGCAGAAAATGCGATAGCGCAGGCGCTGGGCGGCATAAACATCGGCCTCGTTCTCGGCCAGACGCAAAGTGAGGTGCCCATGCTGAATGGGGGTGAAGACAGCGTCGAATTTCATGGCAGTCATGTTATTTTGCTGCTTTCTTGTCGAGCGGCAGGCAATAAAGCTCAAGCCGATGGTCAACCAGTTGATAGCCCAGCTCGCGTGCGATGCGTTCTTGTAGGGCTTCGATTTCTTTGTTCATAAATTCAATTACCTTGCCCGATCGCAAATCAATCAGGTGGTCATGGTGCTCATCGGGCATTTCCTCATAGCGCGAACGCCCGTCACCAAAGTCATGGCGTTCAATAATATGGGCATCTTCGAACAGTTTCACGGTTCGGTAAACCGTGGCAATGCTGATGTTGGAATCAACCTTGGTGGCGCGTTGATACAGCGCTTCCACATCGGGATGGTCGTTCGCATCGGAAAGCACGCGGGCGATGACGCGGCGCTGCTCGGTCATTTTCAGACCTTTTTCGATGCATTTTTTTTCTAGAACACTTGACATAGGCCCGTCACCTTGCCCCACCAACGCAACAAGTGCAAGTATTTAGGTCATATTTCCCCCCAGCTTGACGCTATGGCCGGTTTGGGCTAAGTAACCCCTAATAATGAATGACGCGATTAGCAGTCATCGAACAATAAAAATACATCGGCAACCTTAACTCACGAGATTCACATGAAATCCGCATCTGCTTCGCTTTCGCTCGCGTCATCGACGCCGCGCGCTTCCGTCACTCCGGTGTCGATGGATAACCTCATTGCCGCCACGTCGCAAATTGTCAGCGCCTATTTGGTGAACCGCGCCGAACA
>CANEUT010000125.1 GCA_947441895.1 Rickettsiales bacterium
AAACTTACCTTTGCGCAACAGCCAGTAATTCCCAATATTGATGATGGATGCGCTGAGCGACACCAGTGGATAGGCATAAATCCAATCGCCCATTTCCTCGATGCCCAGCATGTGCGCCAGCGTGGGCTTAAAAACAAGCAATAGCGCGAATACCGTAGCATTCATGCCCAGTGTCATGGTGAAGGCGATGGTGGCTAATTGCCTTGCTTTGCGCTCG
This sequence comes from Rickettsiales bacterium, assembly GCA_947441895.1. Taxonomy (GTDB): domain Bacteria; phylum Pseudomonadota; class Alphaproteobacteria; order Rickettsiales; family UBA3002; genus QFOX01. Next base: position 218 of record CANEUT010000125.1, read on the forward strand.
CTGCGCGGGGTGGGAATGGCATATTCATAGAACCCCGTTGAAATGGGCACCATGAAGTTAATGCCAATCAGCAGTAATGCTTGTAGGCCGAACACCTGCGCATCGAACATGCGGGTGAAGAACGGCAGCATGAGCAGCGGAATGATCTGCGCCATGATATTCCCCGAGGTAAGCACGGCGAATTGGCGCAGCAGCTTCGAACGGACAGCGCTTTCAAATAAACGGTTCAAAGGAGATACCAAGTTGAATTTCGTTGAAAATGTTGCAGCATGCTTTAGAGCACGAAGCCTGTTCACGCAACATCGATAAACATATGCTTACTGACATTCACCGCCCCTATCAGGAATGTGTCGCTTGCGTCATGGATACCAGCGACCCCGACATTACGTTCGATGATGCGGGCGTGTGCAATCATTGCCATGGGTTTGAAAGCTTTTGGAGGCCACGCTGGTTTCCGAATGCTGAAGGTGCCCGCAAGCTGGAAGCCATGCTGGAAAAAGCCCGCGCCGAGGGCAAAGGCAAAGATTATGACTGCATTATTGGCCTGAGCGGTGGGGTTGATAGTTCGTATCTTGCGCTGAAGGTGAAGGAATTTAACCTGCGTCCGCTGGTGGTGCATGTTGATTGCGGGTGGAATTCTGAACTGGCCGTTCACAACATCGAGCAAATCGTAAAATATTGCGGTTATGACCTGCACACCCATGTGGTGGATTGGGAAGAGGTGAAGGATTTGCAGCTGGCCTTCCTTCGTTCCGGTGTAGCCAACCAAGATGTGCCGCAAGACCATGCCTTCTTTGCCGCGCTTTATGGCACGGCCATTAAGCATGGCATTAAAACCGTCATCAGCGGCGGCAACATTGCCACCGAATCTATTTTCCCTAAAAACTGGTTGGGCGATAATATGGATAAGCGCAACCTGCGCGCCATTCACCAACGCTTTGGCACCGGCAAGTTGCGCAGCTATCCCATGGTTGGGTTTTTCAATTATTACATTGGTTATCCCTTCCTCCACGGCATGCGCGTGCTGCGCCCGCTGAACTATATGCCATATGACAAACGCGCCGCCGTGCGCGAGCTGGTGGAGAAGGTGGGCTATAAAGAATATGGCCGCAAACACGGCGAATCGGTCTTCACCAAATTCTTCCAGAACTATTATTTGCCCACTCGCTTTGGCATGGATAAGCGCCGCCCGCATTATGCCAGCCTCATTGTTTCAGGACAAATCAGCCGTGCGGAAGCGGTGCAGGCGCTGGCCGAACCACTTTATGACGAGCGCGAGCTTGATCAGGATATGGATTATTTCTGCAAAAAGCTGTCGCTTACTCGCCCCGAATTTGAAGCGCTGCTCAATGTCGAAAAGCATGACTGGCGCGATTACCCCAACAACGAAAAGCTTTACCTTACCCTGAAAAAGTTACAGGGCTTGGTGCAGCGCATGTTGGGCCGTGGTGTGACGATTTACTCGTAAAGCATATGGGTGTATGAATGTTTGGGGTTAATCAGATGATATGCCCCATCTATATCGTATCGAGGTTCTTTCCCATTGCCTCTATCTTTTGGAGTTTTTTATGAATCGCTTGCCCATTATCGGGGTGGTTGGATCGCACGTCGATAGTCATGCAGAACTTGCTACGCCGCTAGGACAGCTCATTGCCGAAAGCGGATGTCATTTACTGACTGGCGGCGGCGGCGGAGTCATGACGTCCGTGGCTAAAAGCTTTACAGAAAATTCGACGCGTAAGGGCGTGTGTATTGGAATCGTGCCGATCGAAGATGCGCAGGAGATCAAAAAACTGCCGCATTATACGAATCCCTATATTGAAATTCCGATCATTACCCAACTAAGCCAACGGGTAATAGATAGTGCTGCTATGCCGATGGCGCATAATGAGGTCAATATTTTGTCCAGTGATTTGATTGTGGGACTGCCCGGTTTCAAAGGCACGCAGGCCGAAACTTCAAAAGCATTAGCGTTTGATAAGCCCATCGTTCTTTTCGGCAATCCCAAAGAATTCGTCCATTTCCCTAGCGACATCATGGTGGCCGAAGGCATTGAAGAAGTGGGGCAGTTTATGCTGAAAATTTTTAACGCACGCAAAAAACTATAGATACCGCCATTGTGTTGCGACACACGTCGTTCATCGACGTGAGCGCAGAATCCATATTCACAGAGTCGTTAGGTCGTTTTGCGCTTTTCCCGCGCAATAAAGGCCATATACAGCACAATCATCAGCATCCATCCGCTGGAATTCATGAGCGAGGTGAGCGGCGTTTGCAGTGCCAGCGCCAAAAAGCTGCCATTGAAGGCAATATTGTGAATGGGGTTGGTGAAAATACTGTTCAGCATGACCAGCAAAATCGCCATGCCGATGGCTGAAAGCAGCACGCCATCATCACCAAAATTGGCATAGGCATTCACATAATGCGGGGCCGAAACCGTGCCCACCAGCTTATATTCGTCATAGAGTTCTTTATAATATTTCATCCACACCATATCGGGCAGTTTCACGAATTGGCACGGCACCAACGGCGCATACCAGCGATAGCCGCAGCCTTGCTGGAAGCCTTTGTCATCGGGGAATGTTTCCAGCCACTGGGTAACAATTTTACCCTGCACCGCGAACAGGCGCGTCCAAATGCCCTGCACCACAATTTCGCCTGATTTATATTGCTCGATAATTTTCTTATTACGTTCCGAATGCTCCAGATGGCTTTCCAAATAACGCGTCACGGCGCTATCTTCGATAATTTCTTTCTTTTTCTTCGGTTTTTTCAGTAGTGATTTTTCGGCCGCTTGCTTCGCCAAATGGTCAAGCACGGTGCGGTGAAGCACCGTCACGTTCAGCGCCAGCATAATGGAAATGGCGGCCGCGCTTACCACCACGTTGCGCCAATCGCGCCGCGCCAGCTGAATGACCAGCAGTGGAAAAAGCAAAATCACAATGCTTGCTTTGGTAATAATGGCCAGCGCATGCAGCGAGGTAATGACCAGCATGACATAAAATAAGCGCCGCTTATTGAGGTAGGCATAGACCAGCCACAGCGGTACCAGGCCGCGCAGGAAGTATTCGCCGCCATAATTCATGATGGTGGGCAGATCTTCAAAAAACACCTGACGCAGACCCGATGCCGCGTAGTAATCATCCATATACATCATGCGGATGAAGGGTACATAACCGGCCGAGGCAAAATAAAGGAAGGGGAAAATAATCACCACCGCATCGATGATGCCGGCAAGAATTTTTTCTGTTTTTTGCCAGTGACCAGCGAAGCTGAAATGGTTGGCAAAGCGGCTGAACGGCTTATTGAACAGCGCGTTGGTGAGAATATAAGTGAACACCAGCAAGAACGTATAAAGAATGTTCACGCGCAAATGTTTCGCGCCTGAATCCATGTAAACGCTGAGAATCAGCACCGCCATTAGCAGCATGTAAAAGGTGAAGGCGGCGTGGTTTTGCCACAATTTCGACCAATATTGGCGTACGAATGTTGTCATAAGTCCTCTATATTCTATGGCCGTTCTCATAAGTTAGTGGCGAACGACAATCAAATGGTTTATTCACCCGTGGCTTATGAACAAAGGCCTCAACATCCATATTTACCCGTCCGACATCACCAGCGAAAGCCGCATGATGAAAATCACCGCGTCGCTGGTGGAGTTTGGGTATTTCAGCAAAATATGGCTGATTGGGGTGCTTTCGCCCAAAACTGAAGCCAAACAGGTGATTGATGGGAACCGCGAAATCTACCGCTTTACCCGGTTTGCGCACATCACCCAATCATCGAACATCACCAAGGCGATTGCCACGTTGCGCTGGTCACTGGCCATTTGGCGGTTTCTGCGTGGGCATCACATTGCCTGCATCAACTGTCATTCGCTGCCGGTGCTGCCGCTGTGCGTGGCGCTGAAGCTGCGTCACCGCGCGGTGCTGGTCTATGACACGCATGAGCTGGAAACCGAGACCTCGGTCAGCAAGGGGTTGCGAAAAAAACTGGCGAAGCTGCTGGAGGGCAGTTTCATCCGATTTGCTGACATCACCATTGTGGTGGGCGCCATGATTGCTGATTGGTACCGCGATGCTTATGAAATGCAGCGCCCTTATGTGGTGCGTAATGTGCCGGACAATAAAAACACCGCCTTGCTGCCGCGCGCCGCGTCGCCTTTGCGCGCCAAGCTGGGGCTGGGGGATGATGCGCTGATTGTGCTTTACCTTGGCAAGCTGTCCGTCAATCGCGGTATTGAGCGGCTGCTGGATGTGTTCTCAGAAGCGAACAACCCTGTGCATTTAGTGTTCATGGGCGATGGCGAACTTGCCGAGATGATTCAGCACTATGGCCGCCTGCATCCCACCATTCATTATTTGCCGCCGGTGCCCATGGCCGAAGTGGTGGCCCATGCGCGCGGGGCCGATATGGGGGTTTCCGTCATCGATCATTCGTGCCTATCCTACACCTATGCCATGCCCAATAAATTCTTTGAATATCTGCAAGCGGGTGTGCCGGTGCTGATTGGTGACATGCCAGAACAGCGCGAGATTATTGATAAACACCACGCGGGTTGGCTGCTGCCCGAAGATGATGATGCTGCGGTGTTTTTCATCAACGGTTTAACGGTGGCCGATGTGCGGCAAAAACAAGCCAATGCCGAAGCCATTGCCGGTGAATTCAGCTGGACCAACGAAGCCCACGTGCTGAAAGAGGCTTACTCTAGCGCTTTTCCTCGCGCTTAGCGGTGCGAATAGATTTTTTGAGCAAACGCAGAACTCAATGGCCCTCTTTTAGGGAAAATTTAGACTTTTTGAAGAGTTCAGATATTGGAGGTGTAGGGGGGATAGGAGCTCTAGACATA
>CANEUT010000126.1 GCA_947441895.1 Rickettsiales bacterium
CAGTCGCTCGTTTTGGAATTGGAGACGCTTTTGGACGATGGGCAGGTTGGCGAGAAGATCCGCGAAGGGCTGGATGTGGTGATCTTCGGCCCACCGAATGCCGGAAAATCAAGCTTGCTCAATGCCTTGGCAAAGCGCGAGGCGGCGATTGTCTCGTCCGAAGCAGGCACTACGCGCGATGTTATTGAAATACAAATGGAAATTGGCGGCTACGCCGTCACATTGGCGGACACAGCCGGTTTGCGCGAGACAGCAGGCGAAATTGAAGCCGAAGGCATTCGCCGTGCCCAGGCGCGAGCTGCCCAGGCCGATATTAAAATTTGTTTATGCGACGCCGCCAATTTTGATGCCCATTTTGCCGAAATGGTACCCCTTCTGGATGAAAACACCCTGCTTCTGGTCAATAAAACTGACCTAAAAACACCGGCAGAAATACCATTCAACGCCATATGTATCGCGGTCAAAACCGGAAGCGGAATGAATGAGTTTCTGGAACAGCTGAAACGCCGTATCGACGCAAAAATGGATTATGTGGGCACCCCCATCATCACTCGGGCCCGCCATCGCGAGTCATGGAAGCTTGCCCTGACAAGTTTAGAGCGATTCAGCACCGACGCACCGCTGGAACTGATGTGCGAAGAGCTGCGCATTGCGGCGACGGCAATCGGCAAAATCACTGGCAAAATTGCCGTAGATGATTTATTAGATGTCATCTTCAGTAGATTTTGTATTGGAAAGTAATGACTTGCAGAAAATGTTTCACGTGAAACATTTTGTTGCGGATAAAGTGGTAAGTTTATGAAATACGACGTTATTGTGATTGGTGGCGGGCATGCAGGCACCGAAGCGGCGGCGGCCAGTGCCCGGCTTGGCGCCAAAACCGCCCTGCTCACCCACAAGGCCGCCACCGTGGGCGAAATGTCATGTAACCCGGCCATCGGCGGCATCGCCAAAGGAACCCTCGTCCGTGAAATTGACGCGCTCGACGGCGTTATGGGCCGCGCTATCGATCGCGCCGGCATCCATTATCGTATGCTCAACGCCAGCAAAGGCCCCGCTGTTCGCGGCCCCCGCGCTCAGGCCGATCGCAAACTCTATCGCGAGGCAGTGCAGTCCATCCTCGGCGAATACCCCAACCTCACCATTATCGAAGACGCCGCCGCCGACATACTCATCGAGAATGGTCACGTCACAGGCATCCTTGGTGAATCGGGAAAAACCTATGCCACCACCCGCGTAGTGCTCACCACCGGCACCTTCCTTAATGGCCTCATCCATTGTGGCGAAAAGCAAACCCCCGCCGGTCGCGTCGGCGAAAATCCATCCGTCGCACTGGCCGAATCCATGCATCGTATTGGGTTCGACATGGGCCGATTGAAGACCGGTACCCCCGCCCGACTGGATGGCGACACCATCAACTGGTCCATTCTCACCCCGCAACCCGGCGACAATCCACCCATTCCATTTTCCTATTTAACTGAAAAAGTGCTGGTTCCACAAATCACCTGCTTCATCACCCACACTACGGCCGAAACCCACGAAATCATCAAAGAAAACGTCCATCGTTCGCCCATGTATTCGGGGCAAATCACATCTACCGGCCCACGCTATTGCCCGTCGATCGAAGATAAAATCGTCCGCTTTGCCCACCGCGAGCGCCACCAGATTTTCCTTGAACCCGAGGGGTTGGATGACAGCACGGTATACCCCAACGGTATTTCTACCTCGTTGCCTGAGGAAGTTCAGTTGGCCATGATTAAAACTATTCCCGGTTTGGAAAATGCCCGCGTCATTCGCCCCGGCTACGCCATTGAATATGACTATGTGGACCCACGTGAATTGAAGCCAACGCTGGAAACCAAAAAACTGCCCGGACTTTATCTCGCCGGACAAATCAACGGCACCACCGGCTATGAAGAAGCGGGCGGCCAAGGGTTGGTGGCCGGATTAAATGCCGCCCTCGCCGTCGCCAGATCTGAGCCGTTTATTATTGACCGAAGCGAAGCCTATATTGGTGTGATGATCGACGACCTGATTACCCTCGGTACTCAGGAACCATATCGCATGTTCACGTCGCGATCGGAATATCGCCTTACCCTTCGCCCCGATAATGCCGACCGCCGACTCACCCGTCGCGGTATTGATGTTGGTTGTGTTGGTTCAGCGCGCACCAAAGCTTTTAGTGAAAAAGAAGAACAATTGAAAATAGCCTTAAGCTATGTTTCACGTGAAACAATTTCACCCACCAAGGCGAATGCCGCCGGGCTTACCATCAACCAAGATGGTGCAAAACGTTCGATTCTAGAGATGCTTGGCTTCCCACACATCACCTTTGATCAGTTGGCCGAAATTTGGCCTGCCATGAAAGATTTCCGTGCCGACATTCGCGAACAGGTGGAAATCGAGGCCCTCTATCATGGCTATCTCGATCGCCAGCAGGCTGATATCGAAATGTTTAAACAGGATGAGCAATTATCCATTCCCGACCATCTGGATTATGACACGGTGGGCTCGCTTTCGAATGAAATTCGCGATAAGCTGAAACGCACCAAGCCCGCTACCATTGGCGCTGCCAGCCGCATTCCCGGAGTGACGCCAGCTGCGGTGGCCGCGGTGCTCACCTTCATGAAACGCCGTTCGCAGGCCGCCTGATGATCGACCCCCGCCTTCCCCCTTGGGCCCAAAATGTTTCACGTGAAACATTTTTGCAGTTGGAGCGTTACGTCGCCCTCCTTCTAAAATGGAATCCCAAAATCAACCTCATTGGCCCCGCGACTGAAGCCGATATTTGGTCGCGCCACATTGCTGACAGTTTACAGCTTGTGTCGCTTATCCCCCCTTCCGTCACCCGCATGGCTGATTTTGGAAGCGGTGGAGGATTACCTGGATTGGTGTTGGCCATTTGCCGACCTGAAATTCAGATTCATTTAGTGGAACAGGATCAACGCAAGGCAGCTTTTCTACGAGAAGCGTCGGCACAGCTGACATTAAAAAACATCGTCATTCACGCCGTTGATATTACCATATTACATGAGAAGTTCGAGCTAATCACCGCGCGGGCCTTGGCATCGTTAGAGAAACTTTTTGCACTGGCTTATCCACTTTTATCACCCGGCGCATTTTGCCTCTTCCCAAAAGGCGAGAACTACGTTAATGAAATAAGTGACGCTGAAAAGAGCTGGCGATTCAATCATCAGCTTTTTAACAGCAAAACAAATGAAAAATCCTCGATAATTTCGGTTACGGAACTATTTAAGAGAGATTAAAGCTAGGGCACCGCATGACACGCATTATTTCGGTCGTCAATCAGAAGGGTGGGGTAGGAAAAACCACCACCGCCGTCAATATGGCGACCGCTTTGGCTGCCATTGGTAAAAAAGTGCTGGTGATCGACCTCGACCCTCAGGGCAATGCCTCGACTGGTCTTGGCCTATCGCAAGATGACCGAAATTTGACCTCGTACGACGTCTTGATCGGTACCGCGTCACTTGCCTCTGCCTGCAAGGAAACCGCCATTCCCCGCCTATCGGTCCTGCCCGCCACCATCGACCTGACAGGGGCTGAAATTGAGCTGGTCAATATGGAGCGCCGTGAGTTCCAATTGAAGCTTGCGCTGGCCAGTATGTCCTCACATTGGGACTATGCCATTATCGATTGCCCCCCCTCGTTGGGCCTCTTAACCGTTAATGCGTTAACGGCGAGCGATGCGGTGCTCATTCCACTGCAATGCGAGTTCTATGCATTGGAAGGTTTGAGCCATCTTCTGAAAACCGTACGCATGATTCAGGCGAACTTAAATCCCCTTATTGCAATCCACGGCGTGGTGCTCACCATGTATGACAAGCGTAATAAGCTGACCGAGCAAATTGAAAATGATGTGCGCAGTGTGTTGGGCGATGACGTTTATAAAACGGTCATCCCGCGCAATGTGCGCATGTCGGAAGCGCCAAGTCACGGGAAGCCCGCGCTGGTCTATGACCTGAAATGCCCGGGCTCGCAAGCCTATTTAAGACTCGCGCGCGAGCTGATCGCGCGTGAAAAACAATTCGCCGAGCAATCGGCCGTCGCATAAATTTTTAAGGGAGAATAAAGATGAGCACAGCACCCGCACGTGGTTTAGGTAAAGGCCTTTCAGCATTGATGGGCGAGGGGGCAAGCTTCTCTTCCAAACCGCCTCTGACAGCCCCATTGCCGCAAGTGGTTGATGTGCCCGCCGCCACAAACACCCTGCCCGTAACAGCGCTGGTGGCCGGCAAATACCAGCCCCGCCGCCACTTTGATGCGGAAGCGCTGGCCGAACTCACTGATTCGATTGAAAAGCACGGCGTGATGCAGCCAATTGTGGTGCGTAGCCTTGCCGCCGGTAAATATGAAATTATCGCCGGTGAACGCCGCTTTCGCGCCGCCCAAATGGCCAAGCTGACCGAAGTGCCCGTGATTGTGCGCGATGTGAATGACAGCCAGGCACTAGAATTGGCGCTGATCGAGAATATTCAACGCGCCGATTTAAACCCGTTGGAAGAAGCCGCAGGCTATCAACGGCTGATGGATGAGTTTGGTTATACGCAGGAAAAATTAGCGCCGGTGGTGGGCAAAAGTCGCAGCCATATTGCCAATTTGCTGCGCCTTTTAAAGTTGCCAGATTCCATTAAGCGCCGCATTGATTCGGGTGAGCTGACCATGGGCCATGCGCGCGCGCTTTTGATGGCGAACGACCCCGAAGAACTGGCAAAAAAGATTGTTGAAATTGGCCTGACCGTGCGCCAAGCAGAGGACATGGCCAAGGGGGGCGTGGCGCCCAGCCATGATCAAGGAAATGTGGGTGATTTGCCACAAAATGCTGCACCTTATGCTGCGCAGCAAAAATCGCCGCGCGGTGCAGCAAATAAGAGCCAAGATGTGCTGCAATTAGAAGCCATGCTGGCCGATAATTTGGGCCTTGCCGTCAGCATCAACACCACCAGCGGCCAAGCGGGTGAAGTGGTGATTCGCTATGACACGCTGACCCAGCTCGATGACATTTTGCGTCGTTTGGGCGGCAGTGCTTAGGC
>CANEUT010000127.1 GCA_947441895.1 Rickettsiales bacterium
AACGCATTTATGGAAATGCTGCTTTCCATGGGCATTGGGGGGTTGGTGCTATTTTGCCTTTTACCCATCATCATCATTCGTCAACTGCCCAATGAACGATTGCTGATTTTGGCGCCGCTTTGGGCTTCGGCGTTTTTGCTGAATGGATTTTGGTTCATGCTGCCGGTTGCCCTGCCCTTCATGGCAATTGCTTTTGCCGCCAGCATGCGCCCGCCCGAACGCATTCCCTCAACCACCCTGGCACATTACACTCCGCTGCGTGTTCGCATGGTTTGTGCATTATTGGTTGCGCTATTTAGCCTTGCCATATGGGTGCAATATTCAACGGCCAATTCGGCCGGCAAGCTTATCACCGCCATTCAGCAGCGCATGCCCGAGCCAGCGGACAGCGCGACACTGCGTGATCATGGTCGCGGCAATACGCACTTATGGTGGATTGCGCTCAATATCAGCCAATATGTGAACCAAAAAGTTCAAAGCAAAACGCCGACCAAAGAAGCCGATGTTTTATGGTTTAACGAAATTCTGGGCATGGTGGGGCAAACCATTATTAAAGGCGATGCCAATGCGCGCCTTCATGGCCACTATCTTTTTATGCATAATGACCTCATCACGCTTTATAACATACCGATGTGGTATCAGTTGCAAACCGATCGTCTGGCCCATTGGAAAACGGTGATGATCGACGGGCTGCAAGCCATTCCAACGCGGGGCGATATGGCTTTTCAATATTATAACTTTTTCTCACAACGCATTAAACCCACCGAATCAGCCGAGACCAATTTGGCCCTGGCCGAACGCGTGTTGGCGGTTTCAGAAGAAGCACTTAAAAACAACCCCGAGGATATGACCGCCTTGTGGTTTTCAGGATTGGCCATGCTGCAAAAACCAGAAACCACGAAACTTGGCTTAAAGCGCCTTTATAAGGTGCTCGATGATTTTGATGGCTGGCGATATGTGCCGATTGATCCGCTGACGCGCGAAAAAATCAATTTCACCCGGCGTAACTAATGCGTGGCATTGCTATCATCGCCGCATTGTTGATTTTGGTGGGGTGCGCCAATTCGCGTCCCTACCTGCGCGATCCATCACCCACCGAACGTCGTGCCAGCGCCGACCGCATTGCCGCTGCCCATAAAATGCAGCCCATTAAACTGGAAACAAAACGCTTCATTCTTTCCAGCTGGTGGCGCATTCATAAAATAGGCGAACCCGTCACTGTATATATTGAAGGCGATGGTTTGGCTTGGGCCGACCGCACTGAACCTTCCACCAACCCCACCCCCATCGAGGCGGTGGCACTTAATTTGGCAGCGCTTGATGCATCGGCCAACGTGGTTTACATCGCACGACCGTGCCAGTTCGATGGCATCGTATCCATCGACTGTAACCGCACCTATTGGACCGATGGTCGCTTCGCCCGAGAAGTGATCGACGCCTATGATGAAGCCCTCACCGCTATTCACGCCACCGTAAAATCATCAAAAATTCGGCTGGTGGGTTATTCCGGTGGTGGCAGCATTGCGCTGCTGGTCGCGGCCCAGCGCAATGACGTGATGGATGTGCGCACCGTTGCAAGCAATATTGATCATAAAACATGGACAAATTTGCATGAATTACTGCCGCTTTCGCGCTCCCTTAATCCGGCTGATTTCAGTGCGCGATTGACCAACATTCCCCAAATGCATTGGGTGGGTGATGGCGATGAAGTGATGCCCCGCACTGTTGCCGATGCCTATCAAAAACGTTTTGCCGACCCAAGCTGCATTAACGTGAAAACCATCACCGCCGTGGGCCATAGCAGCGGTTGGATGGAACAATGGCCCAACCTTGCCGCCACACCCGTTACCTGCGCTTTAAAAAAATAAATTACATATTTCCGTAATTCGGGCCACCACCGCCTTCGGGCGTAACCCACACAATGTTTTGGGTCGGGTCTTTAATGTCGCAGGTTTTGCAGTGAACGCAGTTTTGTGCATTGATTTGCAAGCGGCTTGCACCCGCCTCTTCCACAATTTCGTATACACCGGCGGGGCAATAACGCTGTTCCGGCGCGGCATATTCAGGAAGATTATAATTCACCGGCACCGAGGCATCTTTCAGCGTTAAATGCACGGGCTGATCTTCTTCGTGGTTGGTATTCGACAAATAAACAGACGAAAGGCGATCAAAACTCACCACACCATCGGGCGCGGGATACTCAATTTTCTTACTTTCCGAAGCTTTTCTCAGCGACGTATGGTCGGCATGGTGACGCAATGTCCACGGCGCACGGCCGCGAAAAATATACGTATCAATCGCTGCATAAATCAACCCTGCCCATAAGCCGAAGCGGAACGCCGGACGAATGTTGCGCACGCCATAAAGCTCGGCAGCAACCCATGAATTACGTAAGGCAGTTTCATATATTTTCATGTCATACTGAGGCGTAGCCGAAGTATCTCCTACAGATCCTTCGCGATGCTCAGGATGACATAACAACTGAGCCACCGCTTCAGCCGCCAACATGCCCGACTTCATAGCCGTATGTGACCCTTTAATGCGCGCCACATTGAGGAACCCTGCCGAACAACCAATGAGCGCGCCGCCAGGGAATGCAAGCTGCGGAATGGATTGATAGCCGCCCTCGTTAATGGCCCGCGCGCCATAGGCAAGGCGCTTTCCACTCTCGAACAACGGACGAATTTTTGGGTGGGTTTTAAAGCGCTGAAATTCTTTGAACGGGTCGAGATAGGGATTGCTGTAATCAAGCCCCACCACAAACCCAACGGCCACTTGGTTATCATCTAAATGATAGAGGAACGATCCACCATAGGTGCCCGCATCCATAGGCCAGCCAACGCTGTGCTCCACATGGCCTTGGCGGTGCTTTTCGGCCGCCACCTGCCAAATTTCTTTGATGCCAATGCCATAAGTCTGCGGCGCATCAGCCCCGCGCAACGAGAATGTTTTGATGATTTTTTCAGAAAGCGAACCACGACAGCCTTCCGCAAACAACGTATGTTTCGCACGCAGTTCCATGGGCGGCTGATAGTTGTGTTTGTGTGATCCATCTTTCGCCACGCCGAACGCGCCGGTTTTCACCCCGCGCACCGCGCCATCTTCAATAATTGCCTCCGCCGCCGGAAAGCCCGGGAAAATTTGCACACCCAGCCCCTCGGCCTGCTGTGCCAACCAGCGACACAAATTCGCCAGCGAGATAATATAGTTGCCGTGATTTTTCATTTGCGGCGGCGTGGGCAACGCCATGCGAAGTTTTGAAGTGAGGAAATGAAAGCGATCACTCGTCACCGGCACATTCAGCGGCGCGCCAAGCTCTTTCCAATTCGGCAGCAGCTCATTCAGCGAGCGCGGGTCAAACACCGCGCCCGATAAAATATGCGCACCAATCTCCGAGCCTTTTTCGATGAGAATGATATTGGTATCAGGCGCGATTTGTTTGAGGCGAATAGCGGCGGAAAGCCCGGCGGGGCCGCCGCCAACAATCAGCACATCGCATTCCATAATTTCGCTAGCGTCCGTCATGAACCATCCATTCATTTGTTATGGAACATCATGACACGAACAAATCTATTTGTCATCCCGGGCCTGCCCCGGGATCTCCTCGAAGGAAATTCCTGCTTGCAAAGGAATGACAAAAAATGAGATGAAAATTAATAGCTGGGCGTTTTATCTTTGGGCGAAGACGCATCTGGCCCAATGGCGTTAGTGAATTCGTTACCCGTAGGAACCGCACCCGCGTTGCGCAAAGTTGAAGCTGCAGCTTTTATGGCAACAGCTTCGTCAACTGTACGATTAAACATATCTCTCACATGGTCAGACAAACTAACCATGCATCACCTGCTGTTCATGGTCGAGTCCATCGAGAAATTCAATGGCGCGGCGCTGCGAATCGAGCGTGGGCATGCTGAGGGCCACCAAGTCTTTCGCCTGCTTCACTTTGCGCATATTCACCCCACACGAAGCCAAATGGCCACGGTTCGACGACATGCGTGGGTCAGAAAGTAGTGCCTTGGCATATTCCACATCGGTATAGGCTTTCAATGCGCCGGTAAGCTCAATCACCGCTTTGGCGGCAATATCAGGTGGATAATAATTCTGTGCGAGGAGACTCATGTTATTTTGACTTCCCTGTACGCTCTATTATGTTTCGGATATTCGGCGCTAGAAACATTATTACCTAAACTTCGTTAAAATTTGGTTAGCATCTTCATGAGTTTTTCTGCCCTCACCCCATTCGATGCACTTTCATGGCAATTGGCCATGGGGGCCGACCTGTGCGTTGAAACCGACCCCCAAACATTACGCGCCGAAATTAAACCAGCCATAAGCGCCCCTGAATTGCGCACATTTGCCAAGTCATTACCTGCTGGGGCAGCTTCCCTTCCCTCCATCGCCACCGCCGTGGCCGAAGCGCGGGCACTGGCTAATGCTGCCACAACGCTTGCTGAACTAGAAGAAGCGGTGCGCAGTTTCACCGGATGCGCCCTTAAAAAAACAGCCACCACCACTGTTTTTGCCGCAGGTTTGCCTGCCAGCAAACTTATGTTTATTGGTGAAGCCCCCGGCGCTGAAGAAGATCGCAAAGGCGAGCCATTTGTGGGCGCCAGCGGCCAATTACTTGATTTAATGCTAAGCTATATTGGCCTCAACCGCGCTAAAAATTTCTATATCACCAACACATTGTTCTGGCGCCCACCCGGCAATCGCCAGCCCACGGCGGAAGAACTGGCCATTTGCAAACCATTTGTGGAAAAACATATTGCACTGGTCAATCCGCATACGCTTGTTTTGGTGGGAGGCACGTCCACCCAGTCCATTTTGGGCGATAATCGTGGCATCACCCGCCTTCGTGGGCAGGTGTTTCGCTATCACAATAGCTATATGACCGCCGAGGTGCCTGCCCATGTCATTTATCACCCCTCCTATTTGCTGCGCCAACCGCTGGCCAAAAAGCAGTGCTGGGCTGATTTATTGGCCCTGAAATCGGCTATTTCAGTGGTTGCAAAGCCCGATTAATGTTGCGTCGCAACAA
>CANEUT010000128.1 GCA_947441895.1 Rickettsiales bacterium
ACTGGAAGCGCTGGTAAAAGAAATTGGCGTCATGGAGCTGGAAGCGCTGCTGAACGGCGAGGCCGACGCCAATGATTGCTTCATTGAGATTCACCCGGGTGCGGGCGGCACTGAAAGTCAGGATTGGGCCTTCATGCTTTACCGCATGTATTTGCGCTGGGGCGAGCGCCGCGGTTTCAAGGTTGAAATTGTGGATGAGCAAAGCGGCGAAGAAGCGGGCATTAAATCGGCCACCATCAAGCTTTCGGGCCACAATGCTTATGGCTGGGCGAAAACCGAAAGCGGCGTGCATCGGCTGGTGCGCATTTCACCGTTTGATTCTAACGCGCGCCGCCACACCAGTTTTGCCAGCGCCTGGGTCTATCCGGTGGTGGATGAAAACATCAACATTGTGGTGGAAGAAAAAGATGTGCGGGTCGATACGTTCCGCAGTTCCGGCGCAGGTGGGCAGAACGTGAACAAGGTAGAATCCGCTGTGCGACTGACCCATGTGCCCACCGGCATTGTGGTGGCCTGCCAGAACCAGCGCAGCCAGCACCAGAACCGCGAGGAAGCATGGCAAATGCTGCGCGCACGGCTTTATGAGCATGAATTGCGCAAACAGGAAGAGGCGACGGACGCCTTGAACTCGCAAAAGACCGATAATGCCTGGGGCCACCAAATTCGCAGCTATGTGCTGCACCCTTATCAGATGGTGAAAGATTTGCGCACCGGAGCCGAAACCAGCAACACGCAAGGCGTGCTGGATGGTGACTTGGATTTATTCATCAATGCGTCGCTGGCCGCCAAGGTGAAGGGGAATGTAGAGAAATAGCCGCAAAACTTGCGTTTTAGCGGCAGATTCACTATATCCCGCCCATGAACAGCCTTGGATTTGATAAGCCCGAAAACAAAACCCGCGTGGTGGTAGCCATGAGCGGCGGGGTTGACTCGTCTGTCGTCGCGGCCATGTTGCACGCCGAAGGTTATGAGGTGATTGGCATTACCCTGCAGCTGTATGACCATGGCGTGGCCGTGGGTAAAAAAGGCGCCTGTTGCGCCGGGCAAGATATTCAAGATGCGCGGCGCGTGGCGGACTCATTGGGCATTCCGCATTACGTGCTGAACTATGAAAGCAAATTCAAAGACGCGGTGATGGAAGATTTTGTCGACACCTATTTGGCGGGGGCGACGCCGGTGCCGTGCATTCGCTGCAACCAATCGGTTAAATTTAAAGATCTGCTCTCCACCGCGCGCGATTTAGGGGCCGACTGCATGGCCACCGGCCATTATGTGCAGCGTTTGGTGAACGAAGATGGCCGCGCCGAACTGCATTGCGGCGCTGACCCCGATAAGGATCAAAGCTATTTTCTGTTCGCCACCACGCAAGAACAGCTGAATTTTCTGCGGTTTCCGCTGGGTGGCTTGCGCAAGGAAGAAACGCGGGCGCTGGCCACCAAGTTTGGTCTCACGAATGCGGAGAAGCCAGACAGTCAGGATATTTGTTTTGTGCCCACGGGCGGTTACGCCAAGGTGATTGAGAAAATTCGCCCCGGCGCCGCGGAACCGGGTGAAATTATGCATGTGGATGGGCGCGTGCTGGGCGCGCATGCGGGCATTATTCATTACACCGTGGGGCAGCGCAAAGGTTTGGTTAGCGGCTCAACCGAGCCATTATATGTGGTTAAACTGGATGCCCCGAATCGCCGCGTGGTGGTGGGGCCCAAAGAAGCGCTATCGCGCGCTATATTTCACATTAAAGAGCTGAACTGGCTGGATGCACCCGGCATGCGTGATGGCATTCGGGTAAAAATGCGCTCGGCCCAAACACCGGTGGAAGCACGGGTGATGCCGGCCTCTGCCGATGATGCGCAGGTGGAATTGGTGACGCCTTATGCGGGGGTTGCACCCGGCCAAGCCTGTGTGATGTATGATGGCAGCCGCGTGCTGGGCGGCGGTTGGATTACTGGGGATCGGAGCGATGGTTAGGGTCAGCCGCATGGCTTAATTGTGCCACTTCGCCCCCCCATTCATTTTCCAGCTTCTTTTGAATGCGCTGAATGCGCTGAATTTGACCTTTATGAATATTGTGTACGAGCGCTTCAGAAAGCATGGGACAAATTTGAACGACCAGCCAACCCATAAGCGCAGTACCATAAATAAAAAGCCAGTTGGTGAACGAACCCATCATTTCCTGCAGCACAGCACTGGATGGTCCATGTGCAATCATTTGCAATAAGAACCCCATCATGCCCGATAAATTGCATGCCAATACGCACTGAAATGTGTAGCGATGTTTTGAGGCATCAATGATGTAGAACAAAATACTTGGCATCATGCCGACAACAAAAAAGATAAAACCAGTGCGCAAAAACGCCATCATCAGCAAGCTAACGATAATCAGAAGCGCTTTCGTACTTCCTTTCATTTTTTTAGGTTTTTGGATTGTTTCATTGGCTGTTTCGGTTTTGCTCATTACAGCCCCACAATTTCGGCAAGCTTGATGTAAGCTACGATAAGCATAATGGTGTAGCAGATGTTGGTGGCAATACGCCCCCCCATGTCGCGCGCCTTAAAAACAATCACATCTTCATTTTCAAGCCGTAGAATTTTTTCTTGTCCAAGAGAATGCATGGCCAGCGCTTCACTGTACCCATCCAGATCACGTGTTACCATGTCGCGGTTGATGATGGTGCCCAGCACTTCCGCAAGATTGCCGCTTGAGGCTATCTTTTTAAGTTGCAGCTTCAGGCGTTTGCGAATGATGCGGTTATGAACTTCATCGACCATTTTTTCAACACGCATGGCGGCCCATGTTGAAAGCCCAACCAACACTAGTTTTGATTGTTTTTGTTGTGCTTTGGCCAAAATGCGTAGGACCACTAATTCCTGATTCATGGCCAGGGCAGGCACATTGTGTAAATCATTAAGATTCATTTCTTTGCCCATATCAATTTTAGCAGCAATGAACGCTGCTAAATGACGATCGGTAAATGCTGTATCGGGCGCTAAACTGGCAGCGAGCGCATCGAGGGTTTTAAGCGCATCAACCGCTGTGGTGACGTGGTATTGCATCAGCAATGGGGACTGACAGGGCAGTGATGTGTTCATTTCATAGAGAACACGTTCCAAGCCAAAGCCAAACGATTTGTTTCTCATATATTGGCGGGCACGCTGCAGCTTCCACATCACTAGCGACATGTCGGGACTTTTGTGGCCATCATCTTGCTCAAGCCAGAAAGTGGTCATGTTGCTTTCAATAAGACCAAGCAACGTACTTAGTTCGGCACCACGCTGACGCATCATATCGGCCAGGGTGATGCCGATGGCATCCGGGCGGATGGACATGGTGAGGGTGCGAATGGGGCCTACAGGATCAAGAATCGAGATGATTTTTGATAGCATTTCGTTCAGCTGCCAATCGGTGGCATTGCGGTCACTGCCACTGCGCAGGGCGCGTTCAATGTTTTCGGCCAATTCGGGTCGATGCAGGCTGGTTTCGCACCAGCGATCAAGCTTGAGATTCTGAACTTCTTTCAGTGAATCGCGCCAATGGCGGTGGAGCGAATTAGCTAATAAGCGGCGGCTAAAGAAGCTTTCACCGGCAAACACCAGTGGGCGAACGGCTTCTTTGGGCGGGCTTGGGGCAATAACATTGAAGCGCTTGCCGCCAATCCACTGGGTAAATTCTTCGAGCCCCCAGCGATCGGCCACGTTATCATTAAAAACGCCACGGAATAAATCTTGCAAGGCATCGGAGAAATCACGGTTGTTGGTGAAGGCGTGATAGGTTCCCATTTTCAGTGCGCCCCGAATAAATTCGTCACGCGGCATTGCTTTAATTTTTTCAAGCCCAAACATAAGCTCGAAAGCAAGAATAGTAAGCGCATAAACATCGGTTTTATCGCTTGCATCGCCATAGCCGAGTGGATCGCAAATGAGCCGTTCAATGGGCTTATACAAATAATGCGATTGCGACCCCGCAGGCATGGAAAGTCCTTCGCCCAATAGGGCTGTGTCGCTGAGATAAAATGAGCCTGGATGAATATTTCCGTGAGGAATATTTTTATCAGCCATTGCGTTGAGCGCTTTGCAAGCCGGTTGCAGCACGGTATCGATCACTTTATGCTCGTGCATGCGACCACCGATTTTTATTAACTCGGAGAGCCGTGCCCCCTGCGGACGCTCGAAGAAAATGACTTGGCGCGATTCATTCAAGTGGGAGCAATTCACTGTTCCAGCGCCAAGCACTTGCACCATGTTGGGATTGCTATAGCCAATCAGTTCGTTGATGGCGCGAAGGTTATAGGGCAACAAATTGTCGCACACCATGGCATAGGTTTGGCGGCTTAGGTTATATTGGTCCTGCGCTTCATAGGCTTTGGCGTATTCATGGTCAAATTCGGGAAGTGAGCGCGATGGCATCAGCGAAAAGCGGTCGCCAAGTCGGTCTTTCTGTTCGCCGCCGGGAATATAGGTCGATCGATATGAGCCAAGCAGGTCGGAAAGGCCCGTCTCCACGTGCTCTTCGATCATCGGGATGGTGACATCCGTCATCTGTGCATTGTTTGCCATGACCCTACCTGGGAACAGTTCTATTTGCCCAAGTATAACCTAACTGAACGCTTCGCTCAATGATTCAAAGGTTAACGAGTATTAAACGCCCAAGAATGGGTCACGCACCAAGATGGTATCTTCGCGGTCGGGGCTGGTGGAAAGCAAGGCCACGGGGCAGCCAATCAGCTCTTCAATGCGGCGAATATATTTAATGGCGGCGGCAGGCAGTTGTGCCCAGCTGCGTGCACCACGGGTGGAATCGCTCCAGCCGTCGATGGTTTCATAGACCGGCACCGCTGCCGCCTGTAAATCAGCTGAGGCGGGCAGGTAGTCGTAGGTTTGCCCGTTAATAGTGTAGCCGGTGCAGATTTTAAGTTCCTTCAAACCGTCGAGTACATCGAGCTTGGTGAGGGCAATGCCGTTGATGCCGCCGACGGTGATGGCTTGTTTCACCATCACGGCATCGAACCAGCCGCAGCGACGTTTG